>JAFLVH010000006.1 GCA_022508365.1 Clostridiales bacterium
CCGTAAGGCGAATTTCATTGGGTGTTTGTGATATTCCGTATCACAAACACCCATTAGGCGGATTTTTATATAAGGTCGTCTTTAAGTTCGCGTTCAAAAAGCTGTTCCATAACCGCGCGAGGCGGGATTTTATCCAGTATCATGGTATTGACCGCGGTTGTAATAGGCATATCTACGCCGTGATTGTCCGCGAGCATTGACAAAGCCCTTGCAGTGTGAACGCCCTCGGCGAGCTTGTCGTACTTTTTTCCCTTGACGTACTGCTCGCCCCACATACGGTTGTGGCTGTGCTCTGAAAACAGCGTTGTCTCGTAGTCACCCAAGTGGCACAAACCATAAGCCGAAAGCGGATTGCCGCCCATAGCCTTAATAAGCCGCGATACTTCCCTGCTGCCGCGCGCCATTAATGCGCCCTTTAGCGTCGATAGATTCATGCCGTCCAGCACGCCGGCGACTATGCCCATTACGTTCTTTGCCGCCGCGCCAATTTCCGTACCGATGACGTCGGTTCCGTAGTAAAACCTGATAAGCGGGCTTTTAAAGTACTCCACTATTCGCTCTACGGTCGCGCGCTCGTATCCGTCAATGAGCATACAGTTGGGATTGCCCTGCGTAAACTCCTGCACATGCCCGGGACCTGCCCACACCGCAATCTGCCAGCTTTCCAGTCCGAACTCCAGCGCGATCTCGCTAAGCCGCTTGCCTGTGCTGATCTCTATGCCCTTCATGTTGGTGCAAAGATACTTGCCCGTCATGTCACAGCTACTGCGTATGTCGCTCATGACGTCGCGGAACACCTGTGACGGCACGCTGACAAGCAGCACATTTGCAGAGCGCACCGCTTTACTTAGGTCGGTCGTCAGCTCGATAGATTTGGGCAGCGTTACATACTCGTTTTTACGGGTCATGTTGAGCTGTTCGTATGAAATTTCGCCGGCTTTGCCGTAAACAGTCACTTTGTGTCCGAGCTGATTTGCATACCACGCCAAAAACGAACCCCATCTGCCGCAGCCGATGACGGTCACCTTTGTCTTTTGGCGTGTATAGTCCATGGGAATTATGTAGTCGGGCATGATGCCTCCTTCGGAGAGTTAAGAGTTAAGAATTAAGAGTTAAGAGTGTAATTAATGTTACGCTTCGCGCGTTTTTTTCAATTAAGAGTTACTCTTTTTTTTGCTTTGTCGTTTTTACTATAGACACAAGCAATTTTATAAGTTCATCCACATCCACGTAGATACTATCGAATTCGCTATTATTAATATAATTGGTTTCGTGTAAAAGCTCCAACCAGTAACACGTTTCGTCTGCTTCCTTTAATGCTATATTATTTTTTGCAACAAAATCCGCTGTACTCTGAGCCCTCGCCGCTTCCCTGACATTTGCGCCTATACTCGTCCCACTTTTTAAAATCTGTTTGGACAGAACATATTCTTGCTTTTCTTGTGTCAAAAATTTATATAAATTTATAATCCTTATCGCAAAAGCTTTACTTTTTATAAGGATAGGGCCTTCTTTCACGCTAATCCCTCCACTCTTAACTCTTAACTAATTTAATCTATCATTAATGGCGCGCACGCACCCAAAATAACTCTGAACTCTGAACTCTGAACTCTTAATTCGCTACTGTTTAGGCGAGTAGTTAGGCGCCTCTTTGGTGATGGAAATATCGTGGGGATGGGACTCGATGAGCGCGGCGCTTGTGATCTTGACAAACTGTGCGTCCGTCCTAAGCTTGGCTATAGTAGGCATGCCCGTGTAGCCCATGCCGGCCCTTAATCCGCCTATTAGCTGATACACAACGTCCGCAAGCGCGCCGCGGTACGGCACCCTGCCTTCTACGCCCTCCGGCACAAACTTTTTGCTGCCTTCCTGGAAGTATCTGTCCTTGCTGCCAAGCGGCATTGCGCCAAGGCTGCCCATGCCCCTATAGGTCTTGAACGATCTGCCCTGGTAAATCTCCAGCTCGCCCGGGGTCTCAGTGGTGCCTGCAAACAGCGATCCTATCATGACGGCGTGTGCGCCTGCCGCAATCGCCTTGGTTATGTCGCCGCTGTACTTGATACCTCCGTCGCCGATTATCGTCTTACCGTACTTATTAGCTACCTCGGCGCAGTCCATAATAGCCGTCACCTGCGGCACGCCTATGCCTGCCACTACGCGCGTGGTGCATATGGAACCGGGTCCTATGCCCACCTTTACGACGTCCGCGCCCGCTTTGTACAACGCTTCCGTCGCCGCCGCAGTCGCCACGTTTCCGGCAATAAGCGTAACCTTGGGGAACATGTTCTTAACCTTTTCCACCGCCTTGATTACGTCCACGTTGTGGCCGTGCGCGGTGTCCACCACCAAGCAGTCCACCCTGGCGTCCACAAGCGCCTTGGCTCTGTCCATATAGCCTGCGCCGTTGCTGATGGCCGCGCCTACAAGCAGTCTGCCGTTTTTGTCCCTGGCGGAATTGGGATACTGTATAGCCTTTTCTATGTCCTTTATAGTTATAAGCCCCTTGAGATTGCCGTTTTTGTCTACAATGGGCAGCTTTTCTATGCGATGCTTGCCAAGGATCATTTGCGCCTCTTTAAGAGTGGTGCCCTCGGGCGCGGTGACAAGCTTGTCCTTGGTCATTACGTTTTCTATCGGCTGGTTGAAGTTGGTCTCAAACCTAAGATCGCGGTTGGTCAGTATGCCGACCAGCTTGCCGTTTTTGCAAATGGGTACGCCCGAAATCTTGTACTTTTTCATCAGCTCGAGCGCGTCCGAAACCTCGTCGTCGGGCGCAAGGTAGAACGGGTCGGTTATTACGCCGTGCTCGCTGCGCTTTACTTTGTCCACGTGCTCTGCCTGAGCGTCGATGCTCATGTTTTTGTGAATGATGCCCATGCCGCCCTCGCGCGCAATGGCTATTGCAAGGCGCGACTCGGTGACTGTGTCCATCGCCGCCGATACAAGCGGAATGTTGAGCGTGATGTCGTCACTCAGCTTGGTTGTCAGATCGACGTCCTTAGGCGTGACATGCGATTCGCCGGGAATCAATAGCACGTCGTCGAATGTAAGTCCTTCCTTAACGATTTGGCTCATATTTTTTCTCCTTGGATTATTTGGCAAGATATTGCTTGAGTTTGTCGGCGTACACTTCCGAAATCTGACGCGTGAGCGTACCTGACTTTACATGAATGTATCTTTCGCAAGTGGGATACGCTTTCTGTATCGCGTCGTGGTTTAACCCCAGCACCTGCATGTTGGCGTGCAACAGCATCTCCATGTACCACAGCTTTTTGGAAACGTTTGACAAAACGTTAAGCCAGTACAATTGGTGAAGCTTTCCGTTTTCCTCGACGGGCACGGTATCCACCGCCCACTGCGCATACTGCGTGAATACGCTCAATCTATGGAATAACGACGTAAAACCGTTGTTGGTTTCCGTAACGTCCTTGAGCGGCATGATAAACAGCGTAAACTCGTCGCCGTCCAGTATGCGATTGCCGTAGAGCTTGTTTATCACTATCTCGTTTAGAACGGTAACGCTTGCGCCGTTGTCCAGTTTGTACTTTGCTTTGCTAAGATCGGTCTCCACGCCGAGACGGATAAACTCCACGTCCAAGTACGCGCCGAGCTGCCCGACGTAATCGACAAAGTTGTCAATGAGCGCCACCCTCGCCTCGTCCGTCAAGGGCTTAGCGCCGAACATGGTTTCCGCGCGCTCGGTAACGGTGGTCATAACCTCGCCGGGTCGATTGTTGTACGGCAGGTTGTCCGTCCTTCCGAGTACAGCGCGCGCCTTGTAGTTGAGCACGCGCAGATCATGCTCGTAGCTGTACACCACAGGTCTCACCGCGGCAGGCACGCTGTATATGTTTTTGGTGTCGGTCTTGAGCGACACACCGCTAAGCGAATTGAGCGACAGATACGTCCTGGAGTACCGCTCCAAACGTTCGGCATAATATTTAGCGCGCGACTCGTCGCCGGATTTGAGCGCCGCTGTCATCATTCTGTCGGAAAGCGTTATACACACGTACAGCGCCTCGATAAAGTCGTCGTTGGTAAGCGCCGCCGTAGCGCCGAGCACCGGCATGTCACCGTCTTTTTCGGTGTATGCCGCAGTGTGCTTGCCGTCTGCCGATTTATGGCTGTTCAGCTCACGCGAAATATAGCGCTCGCCAAAATCCACTGCGCGCTCGCTCATCCCCCACGAATTGAATAGCCGCATGGTCTTAAGCGGAACCGCTAACGCTATAATACACGAAAGCATCGCAATAAGCGACAGCGCAACAAAAAGCGTCTTGAACAAAGCGGTCAAAAGATCGTCGGCAAATGAGGTATCGGCTGCCTCCGCCTGCAGCTGAGAAGATTGATTATTATCACTCGGCTTTTCACTCGGCGCAGGCACGATTTTGGGCATGACTTGACTGTCGGCATCACCCTTGACGCCTTTTTTCGCACTCTCGCTATGCTGCACTACGTCCTTGTGTTCTTCCGAGTATTCCATTACCGAATATTATAACACAATAGTTCGGTTCGCACAAGCGTTTTGAGAAATGTTTTAGTAAATGAATTGCAAAATTCTCTTATTTCTATATCACTTTTTGGCAAGCACCTTTGCGGTAACCGGATCGAGCAAAACCCCTGTGTCGCCCTCCGCCGTGATAAAGTTTATGTGCCAGCAAAGCCCGTCGCCAAGCGGATTCTTTATTATTCTAGCGCGAATCTCGTACTCGCCGCTCGGCACAACCGAAGCCTTTGCCGCCGAGATTGCGCGGTCGAACTTCATCATGTCCGAAGTGATTTGACTCTGCGCGGTAAAGTCGTGCGACTCGCCGCCGCACTTGATCGTCACGGAAAACTCTTTAGCAGTCGTCTCATGCTCGAACTCCGCCGAAAAGCTCGCCGCAAACGGATGGACTATCATGGTGCCGCCGAACGTGCACCCGTCCGCCTCCACTGCGTATGTAATCACCGCGTCAATGTCGAAATCGTCCGGCACAAGCGTGATAAGTGTGTACGGAATGAGCGCCTCCGCCTTGCCGTCGGCTTTGAACGTACTTTCGCGCACGCCCGACACCGCGGTCAGAGTATACCCGTCGCATGAAGCGGTGTAATATCCACTTCGCCGCTCGCTGACCCTGTCCATGCTGTCCGTGCCGCAAGAGAACAGAATAATCGTGACTACGGTCATAACCGCCGCAAAAACCCAACATAATTTTTTCATATTATAAAATATGAAAACCGCACATCGAATATTCATTCGGCGTGCGGCAATAATTTTAAATTCAAGAGCACATTATTTAATTATTTTTTACTTTCATTAATCTTACGATTGCGGCGCGTTCGTTTTCGTCGAGCTTCATCATTATATACTTGATGGTTTCCTGCAGTTGAGGTATCATTACGTATTCCAACGCGTTTACCCTGCGCCTGTTTTTTTCTATCTCGTCCGCGAGCATGTTACACGTCTTTTCCACTTCCGCAAGGTGCAGCAGCTTGTCTGTGAGCTCGGTTAGCTTTAGCACTGCGTCGTCCAGCTCTGCGGGCGCAGAGCACAGCGCATACGGAAGCTTGACCTCGCCCACGCGCTTTGTCTGCATATACGGAACGTCAACGCCCATAATGTTCTTAGTCCCAACGGTGATTGACGCGGTGAGCGTGGGCAGCGCTATCGCCTGCACTACGTCGAGCGGCGCGGCCGAGGACAGCGCAAACACCTTGAGCGCCTCTCCGATTTCACCTTCTATGTCCTCGCGCAGCTTTTTGTTCTCTTTTATGAGCGCCAAAAACTGCCGAACCATCTCGTCCGACTTGTCCTTTAACAGCTTGTGCCCACGCTCGGCGGTCCTTAGCCTGTCCTTTAGCCTGCGAAGCTCCATCCTCGTAGGATTTACATTTAGTCTTGCCATAATTAATAGATAAGAGATAAAAAATAAGAGATAATAATTTCGGTTGCGCTTCGCGCGTTTATTTAGTTAATTAAAACCTCATCCACCGCAAGCGGTTCCCCTTCCCCCAAGGGGAAGGCTTAAAAGGTTTAATCATAAAATTCTTCTAAGTGTTCGTCGCGTATGCGCTTTAACTCGCTTCTCGGCAGAATCTTTAAAAGCTTCCAGCCGATGTCGAGCGTGTCCTCGATTGTGCGGTTTACCGTAAAACTCTGGTTGATATACTGCTTTTCAAACTCCTCTGCGAATTTGGCGTACAGTCTGTCCACGTCGGACAGCGCCGCCTCGCCCAAAATGGAGCTGAGTTCCTTTGCGTCCTTGCCACGCGCGTAAGCGGAGAAAAGCTGGTTCATGGTGTCGGCGTGATCCTTCCTGGTCTTGCCTTTGCCTATGCCCTTGTCCTTTAACCTCGACAGCGACGGCAAAACGTCTATCGGCGGATTCATGCCCTTTTTGTACAGCTCGCGCGAGAGAATTATCTGCCCTTCCGTTATATAGCCCGTAAGGTCGGGAATGGGATGCGTTTTGTCGTCCTCCGGCATGGTCAGTATGGGAATAAGCGTGATTGAGCCCTTCTTTCCGCGTATGCGCCCCGCGCGCTCGTAAATGGTGGCAAGGTCGGTGTAAAGATATCCGGGATAGCCGCGCCGCCCCGGCACCTCGCGCCGTGCCGCGGAGATCTCTCGCAGCGCCTCGGCGTAGTTGGTTATATCCGTCATAATGACAAGCACGTGCATGTCGCATTCAAACGCCAGATATTCCGCCGCCGTCATAGCCATGCGCGGCGTGTTTATGCGTTCTACCGCAGGGTCGTTGGCGAGGTTGAGGAACATTACCGTTCTGTCTATCGCGCCGGTCTTTCTGAAGTCGGCGGTGAAGAACTCGCTCTCCTCGTACGTAATACCCATTGCCGCAAACACGACGGCAAACTTATCGTCGGTGTTTTTAACCTGCGCCTGCCTGGCTATCTGCGCCGCAAGGTCGGCATGCGGCAGACCCGACGCCGAAAACACAGGCAGCTTCTGTCCGCGGACAAGCGTATTCAGTCCGTCAATCGCGCTGACGCCCGTCTGAATAAACTCGTTGGGATAGTCGCGCGCAACCGGGTTTATAGGGCTGCCGTTTACGTCCAAGCTTTTCTCGGGCAAGATTTCCGCGCCGCCGTCGATGGGGTTACCCATGCCGTCAAACACCCTGCCCAGCATGTCGTGCGCCACCTTGAGCTCAATCGCCTTGCCTGTGAACGCAGCCTTTGCCGCCGCTATTTTCAGTCCGCGGCTGGGCGCAAAAAGCTGAACAAGCGCCTTGTCGCCGTCAACCTCCAGCACGCGTCCGAGACGCTGCTCGCCGCTCTCGCTTTGCGATATTTTGACTAACTCGTTGTACTTGACGCCCTCTACCTGTTCGACAAGCATCAAGGGTCCTACAACTTCTTTTATGGTACGGTATTCTTTACGCATTATTCCGCCTCTTTGAGTTCCGCAAATTGTTTGTTCATTTCGTCGTGCAGTGCGTCAAGGCTTGCCATCTCCTTTTCCTCGACGTACTTTGCTCTGCCAATGCGCTCGCGGCAGGACAAATTGAGTATATCGTTGATGTCCACACCGCGGTCGAGCGCACGCCGCGCTCCGTAGTAAAAGTCCACTATGAGCTTGAGCATCTTAAACTGCTTTTTGGGCGACGTGTACGTGTCCACCTCGTGGAAAGAGTTTTGGTGCAAATAGTCCTCGCGCACGGACTTGGCAGCCTCCATGGTCAACCTATCCGCCGGAGACAGCGCGTCCATACCGACAAGCCTTACTATCTCGTCCAGCCGCGCCTCCTCCTGTAATAATCTGCTTATCTCCAGCCTGTACGCGCCGAACTGTTCGTCTACGTTGCGAGAGAACCATTCGGCAAGTCTGTCGCTGTACAGCGAATAGCTTACAAGCCAGTCGATAGCCGGGAAGTGCCGCTTGTACGCAAGTGCGCTACTTAGTCCCCAGTACACCTTGACTATGCGAAGCGTCGCCTGACTGACAGGCTCCGACATGTCGCCGCCCGGAGGGGACACCGCGCCGATAGCCGTGACCGAGCCGATGCGCTCGTCGCTGCCGAGCAGCTTAACCTGACCCGCGCGCTCGTAGAACTCGGCAAGGCGGCTGCTTAAGTATGCGGGATAACCCTCCTCGCCGGGCATCTCTTGAAGCCGTCCGCTCATCTCGCGCAGAGCCTCCGCCCAGCGCGACGTGGAGTCCGCCATAATAGCCACCGAATAGCCCATGTCGCGGTAGTATTCCGCAATGGTGATGCCCGTGTATATGCTCGCCTCGCGCGCCGCAACCGGCATGTCCGAGGTGTTGGCTATAAGCACCGTTCTTTTCATCAACGGCTGATTGGTCTTGGGGTCGATAAGCTCGGGGAATTCGTTGAGAACGTCCGTCATCTCGTTGCCGCGCTCGCCGCAGCCGACGTACACTATGATGTCCGCGTCGCTCCACTTGGCGAGTGCGTGCTGCAAAACGGTTTTGCCCGAGCCGAACGGACCGGGAACCGCCGCCACACCGCCGCGCGCAATGGGGAACAGCGTGTCTACGACGCGCTGACCCGTGACAAGCGGCTGTTCGGGCGGAAGCTTTTCCGCATACGGTCTGCCGCGTCTTACCGGCCAGCGTTGAAGCATGCATACGTCATGCTTAGTCTTGCCGTCGACGACAACCGCAACGGGCTGCTCAACAGTGTATTCGCCTGCCGAAATCTTTTCTATCTTACCGCTGACGCCGTACGGCACCATGATCTTGTGCGTAATAACCTCGTTTTCCTGCACAGTGCCGATAATATCGCCTGCGGTTACATTGTCGCCCTTTTTGACGGTGGGCGTAAACTTCCACTTTTTTTCGTGGTCGAGTGCGGGCGCGCTTACGCCGCGGTCAATCCTGTCGCCCGAAAGCGCGTACAGCTTTTCGAGCGGGCGCTGGATACCGTCATAGATACTGCCGATAAGCCCGGGTCCAAGCTCAACTGAAAGCGGCTGCTCGGTGGAAACCACCGGCTCGCCCGTGCCGAGCATGCTCGTTTCCTCGTACACCTGCACGGAGGCCTTGTCGCCGCGAAGCTCAATCACCTCGCCGATAAGCCCCTTTTCGGAAACCTTAACGACGTCGTACATCTTGACGTCCTGCATTCCGTCCGCCACGATAAGCGGTCCGCTGATTTTAATGATTTTACCCATTTATCACTCCTTTTATTGAGTGTCTTAATTAGTGATATCCTTCGCTACGCTCAGGATGACAAAACAATGTTGCGCTTCCGCGCATTAACTCCAAACTCTTAACTCTTAACTCGTTCGACGTCAGTCGAACAATATATCTACGCCCACTGCCTTTTCCACGTCCTTTTTTACTCCGGCAAGCCCGAAGCCGTTGGAGCCGTTGGAGCCGGGAATGGGCAGCACCACGGGATAGGTCTGCTGTTTTAGCTTTTGCATAAGCTGTTCGTTTTTTGCGGCGTAGTTTTCGGTGATGAGTATTACCGCGTACTCGTCCGACTTAGCAAGCTCGCGCAAAACCTCCGCCGCCTTGTACTCGTCGTCCACCTTGTATACCGAAGCGCCTATAGCCAAAAACGCCGTTGCGCTTGTCGTATCGCCTATTACCGCAATCTTTCCTATCTTTTCCATTTTGTTTACCTATAAATTTCGGGTATGCGCTTATAAAATAACTCGCGCGAATCGGTCTTTATGCACACAAGCGCGGTCTTGACCGTTTTAAGCTCGATAAGCGTTTCTGTGTAGTAGTTTAAAAACGGAGTAAGAGAGCCGAAATCCGCAACGTCTCTGCGAGTGAGACAGAACAAATAATCGTCCGCCTCCAGCTCGGTCTTCCACAAATCGGAAAAGTCGTTTTCCGCCATGCGCGCGGCGTAACCCTCGTAAGGCGTGCGCTCTAAGTATTCCATAAAGTCGTCGTCCGCCTTGCTTACGTCCACCTTGCCGCCCGCTATAAACTGATCGCCGGATATATTCAGCTTTTTCATTCGCGCATAGGACAGAATGTTTTTCATATCGATTTCCGCGCGGAAGTACTTTTTTATGAGCGGGCTGTTTACGGACAACACATAGGCGTACATAGCACGAGTGAGCGCAAGGTCTATCTCCAAGGGGTCCGTACTCTTTTGCTCGTCAAGCAAAGTAAGCGCGTCCGCCATAAACCCATCCACTTCCGAATAGTCGCCGTCCGCTATCGCCTTTACGTCCAAGTCCACATCGTAATATCCGTCGCTCGGAACGGGAGCAAACCGCGATTTGTACGCGAGCTTTGCGTTGTTGTACTTAAACCGCGCCAGCAGCGCCTCGGCTGTCTTTTCACCCGGCGCGTTGTCCTCGATAAACCTGATAAGACTGTTGGTCTCGTTCACAATAAATCCGTCCACGCTCATTCCATCGGAATATGCGTAGCCGTAGTCACCGAGCATTTTAAACGCGTCCGCAACGGTCTTGCATTCCACAATGCGCCGTAGCTTTTCCGCGTCCATTCGTCCGGCGTTTATCATCGCCGACATATTGGCAAAGACCCTTGTCGTGTTCATTTACAGCCCCAAATAAGCAACCGTGTCGTATACGGTCTGCTCCTTTAACTCGTCCACAATTGCATCCACGGTGAGGTCGCGATCGTACTTGGCGTTGCGAAGTATAACGCCGCCCTCAAAGTCGCCCTTTTCCTTGGACAAGGTAAGCTTCTTTTTTGCCGCGGCGGAAACCTTTTTTACCCACTCCGCTGTTACGCGTTTATCGGACTTTCCTGCGATAACCTCGTCGCCGTCCTCGCAGTATCTTACGATGATAGCCTGCAAAATCTTTAGGTACTCGCCGTCGGGCGCGGAAAGGATCTTGCGCTTTACGCCGTAGTAAACCGCCGATACGCACGCCTGCTTTGCGGCAAGCAACGCTTTGTTAGCCTCCAGCTCGCCCAGCTTGACCTGACCGTCAAACAGCTCCTTGGCTGCGGCGTCCGATCTATCCAGGCTCTCTTTTTGCGCAGCGTCAAGCTCGGCGCGAAGCGCGTCAAGCTCGGCCTTTACCTCCGCTTCCGCCTCCGCAACAACAGAGGCGGCGGTAGCTTTTGCAGACGAGATAATATCGTCTATGATTTTCTGTTTGCCTTGCATGAAAGTCTTATTCCAAGCCCAAAAGCATTACGCCGAGAATGGACACGATAAACGCGAATATCGCGAAGATCTCGACAAGAACAAGCATGGGGATAGCGTGACCGATCTGATTCTCCTGCTTGCCGACAAGGTTGATGCAGCCGATTGCCACATTGCCCTGCATGATAGCCGACACCAAGCCGACAATCGCTATAGGCATGCAGTAAGCAAACATCGCCCAGCCCTGAGCGTCGGTTAAACCTAATATGTCTCCAAACGCCTGAAGCTTTATGAGCATCATGAACGCCACGACAAAGCCGTACAAGCCCTGCGTAGACGGCATAACCTGCAAAATCATAGTCGTGCCGAACTTGTCGGGCTGCTTACTGAGTAGCGCCGAGGACGCCTGTCCCGCTCTGCCTACGCCGATGGCCGAGCCTATGCCCGACACGATGACGGCGAGCGCCGCACCGATAAGGGCGTAAAATGTACCCATTGTCAAATTCATTTTTTCTTTCTCCTTCTTGAGAATATTTATGGTAAACCTAAAAGGCAAAACCCAAACTAATTGTATCTGGTGTACTTTGTTCTGACGCCCATGGGGGCAAACAGTCTGCCGCCGCCGTCGTAGAACTTTCCGTAAAACTCCAAAAATTGTAATCTTGCGTCATGAACGTACGCGCTTAAAACGCCGAGCGCCAGGTTGAACACGTGAAGCACGCACAATACAACCGCGCCTGCGATATAGCCGACTACAGGCACGCCCATTATTATGCCGCCCAAGCTGTTAAACGCAAGTCCTATCGCGCAAGAAGCAAGGCAAAGTCCGAAGAGCCTACAATACGACAGCAAATCGGACACAAGGTTTACAAGCCCGTACAGTCCCTTAAAGCCGCCCACTACTTTGCCGAACACGTTTTTGCTGTTCCGTCCGCCAAAGACGAGTATAAGCGCAACGCCTGTAACGGCAAACGCGATTGCCATGGTTGAAAGCGCCGCGGGTGGCGTGAAGCCAACCTCTATATCCAGCATGGGCGCAAGCGACGGCAGCGCGCCGATAGCAAGCAGCACCAATGCGACAAACAGTAGCAAAATCGAACCGCAGTCGAATATTGCGGAGAAAGGCTTACCCGCCTTGCACAGCGCGACAAACTTGATAATAAAGCCCGTCGCTATCTGGAGTATGCCAAAGCCTATGCTGAGAACAAGCAACAGTAGCGGCTTATCCAACGGATTAAGCAAAATCGCAACGTTGACGTTTTCTCCGAAGTCAATGGAAAAATATCCACCGAACAGCACGCCCCAAATTATGGCGGAAATTCCGCCCATGCCGACAAGCAGCGCGAGGCGCTTAAAGCCTACGTCAAACCTCTTTCGCGTGCCTGCAACAAATCCGGCTATCGCAAGAATAAGTCCGTAGCCTGCGTCCCCTATCATGATGCCGAAGAACAGGAAGTAGAAAATCGCCATTATCGGGTTGGGGTCTATCTCGCGGTAGCGCGGCGAGCTGTACATATCTGTTATCTGCTCGTACGGCTTGACTATGCGGCTGTTTTCCACAAGCGTGGGCGGCTTATCCCTATCCTCGGGCGCAAGCAGCTGAACAAACACATTGTCCGTTGTTTGCTCCAACTCGGCAACCGTTGCTTCCGCTATACGCTCGGGCAGCCACCCCTCGAGAATGAATGCGCTGTCAGACTTAAGAAACTTTTGTTCCGCCTCGGCGCGCTCTATATCCAGCTCTATTACGTCGTACAATATGCGCAAATCGTTTACATACTTTTCGTATTCGAGCGCGTTTAAAGTAAGCTCGAATATGCTCTTTTTTACGTCGTCGATTTCGCCGGTCAGCGATTCTATCATTTGCGCCGCAGTGCAATCGTCGTTAAATTCGCATTTGACGTAGCCGAGTGCGGAAAGTCCCTTGTCCACCTCCGCGGCATTTTTTCGCCTGGAAATCGCAAGCACGACAGAGGCTGTAGGGCATTCCCTAAGCTCAAACGCGCAAGGCAGCTCGCAGAGTGCGGACTTTACCGTCTGCGGCGTCACGCGGCTGCTGTACATGGATATCACTATATCGCCGCCCCTATGTAGCTCCGAAAGCTTTATCGGCATGGCGGCGTACGGCGCATAATCCTCCGACTTTTTTGTCAGTTCGGAGACTCGCGCCGAATAATCGACCAGTTTAAACGACAGTTTTTTAAGGTCGTCGCAAACCTGCATAAGCTCGTATTCGCGCGCCGCGGCGTCCGAAAAATCGGCCTTGGTGATAAGCCGCCGCGCTGCAGAATAGTTTTCGTCGGAAAGCGTATACAAAATAGGCTGCGCATTGCCCTTTTTTACGTCGCGCTTGTTTTCGGCAAGCGCCGCCGCCATAAAGCTGTGCCTAGCCTTTAAAAAGTCGAGCGCAAAGGATATCTCGCTCTGCTTAAGCTTGAGCTTAGAAAACCTGTCCGTCTCGCCGCTTTGCATGTCAAACGGGAGGTCGCGGCTGTCGCGCGCCTCAAACAAGCCTTTGCTTACAAGGACGTCAAGTATTTTGTTTTGATCGCGCTTGAGCCCGACAAGGCGCAAGTGCGACATTTTGGCTATCGCCATTTACGCTTTGCCTCCGAGCTGAGCGTATAGTTGGTTTATCCGCTCTGCTATTTTCTTTTCTTTTTCCTTGATGAGCTTTTCGCCCTGCTCTTGCGCCTTTTTTACGCGCTTCTCCCTTTCCGCCGCCGCGCGTAGCGACGCGTCCTCCAGCTTCTTTGTCCTGGCCTCCGCCATCATGCGGCTACTCGTCTCGCGCAGAGAGCGCATCTCGCCGGCGCCGCCGTGATGGGTAGCTTTGGCGTTTTCCTCGGCGCGCGCAATGATGTGCCCCGCCTCCTGCTCTGCGGAAAGTATGTCTGCAATGACCTCGGAAAGCTTGGCGTCAAGCTCCTCGCGGTTTTCGTATACCGGCTCCGCGACCGACTCGGTCTCGGTACCCTGTGTCTTCATTTCCTCAGCCATTGTTGTCCTCGTACGAAGTTATTTTTGCCACCCTTTTTGCATGGCGACCGCCCTCGAACTCGGTGGACAAAAAGGTGTCCACAATATTGAGCGCGGTATCTATATCGGTGTTGCCGGCGCCGAGCGACAAGCAATTTGCGTTGTTGTGCTGCCTTGTAAGCCGCGCCATTTCCGTATTGACGCACAGACCGCATCGCACGCCCTTTACTTTGTTGGCAACCATGCTCATACCCACGCCGGTCTTGCATATCACAATCCCGAAGTCGGCATTTTTGTTAGCTACGGCCTTGGCAACCGCAAACCCAAAGTCGGGATAGTCGCAAGAAGCCTCGCTGTCCGTGCCCACGTTGCACACGTCTATGCCGTCTGCCGTTAGCTTGTCTATAATCGCTTTTTTAAGCTGTATGCCGCCGTGATCGCTGCCGATATATACCGTCATGTATGATACCTCTTGAATATATAGTATATCATTCTAAATGATATTTGTCACGCAAATCGAATTAAGATTTTTAGGATAAGGTTGGGACTTATTCAATAATTCCGCATTCTGCATTCTAATTCTGCATTCTATTGTCGGCTATTTCGAGTATCTTGTCGAATGCGGTTTGCATTTGCGCGGCGCACATAAGATATGCTTGCGTATTGTAGCCGTACGGGTCGGGAATGGGTCGGCCTATTAGGTCCACAAAGGATATAGCATTGTCGCTGTCACACCGCTCTTTGTGCTCGTTTGTCATGCCAATAATCAGATCGCCGTCAAGCGACATGCCAACGGTAAACACCTTGGCCTTGCGCTCCGGGTTGTGTTTGACGCCGAGCGTTGTCAGAGCCTCCACCGCCTGCGGCGTTATGCAATCGCCCTTGCCTGCTTCGAGCCCCGCGCTTGACACGGTAAAGTCGCCGCTGCGTTTTTTTTGCTTTAGGTAGTCCTTGAACAAAAATTCCGCCATGGGCGACCTACAGGTGTTGCCCGTACACACAAAGATTATGCTGAATTTTTCTTTAGCTTCTTTCATATTATTATTCCGCCGCTCAATTTGATAAGCCGCGCCACAAGCGAATCGGCTAAATCCTCGTCGGGCTTTACACCCTCCGCAATCACCGCGTCATAGTGTTCGCCGTCCGCTTTTCTAAGCATGGCAAACAGGTTGTGCGCGTAGTCGCGATAGTTAGATCCCACCGTGTACACCTTGCGATTGCCGTAAGACGCGCGAGAAGAGTCCAAACATATTATGACCGCTGTTTTGCCGCTTTTCACAATATTGTCATAGCGCGCGCAGATGTTGTCCGTCATGCCGTCGTAGTACGCCGAAAACATCACCTCGGCATTGGGCATGTATTTGGGTTTGGTTTCCTCGCGTTTTGTCTTTACCTCGCCTATCGCCTTTTTAAGCTGCTCCACCGACACGCCGCCCGCGCGAAGCACCGTTGGCGGCTCCGTCCTTGCGTCCACAATAGTCGATTCTATGCCAATGTCGGACGCGCCGCCGTCCAGAATGTAACCTATCTGTCCGTCCAGATCGTCCTTTACGTGCGAGGACAAAGTGGGGCTGGGCTTGTCCGCGGTGTTGGCGCTGGGCACAACCACAGGCGCGCCGGAAAGCGCAATCAGCTTTTTTGCGACCTCGTTGTCGGGAATACGCACGGCGACGGAATCCGACCCTGCCGTCACGACGTCCGGGATTATATCGGCGCGGTCCAAAACAAGCGTAAGCGCGCCCGGCATGAACTTATCTATAAGCACCTGCGCCTTATCGGGAATGGATTTTACAACCTTTTGTATATCAGACTTGCTTGCGACCGCGACGATAAGCGGTTTATCGAGCGGGCGCTTTTTCACCTCAAACACCTTTTTAACGGCGTCGGCGTCGGTTGCTATTGCACCGAGTGCGTACACCGTTTCGGTGGGGAACGCCACAAGCTCACCCTCTTTAAGGCGCTTGGCACATAGCATGATATTGAGGTCGTCGGGTTTTAAGATTTTTGTTTCCACGATGTTTTCCTTTGTTTTGCCGTAAAAAAGTAACTTTGGGACAAACACCCGCTATAATTTTAGCACATTGTGTCAAGAATTTCAAGCATGAAAAGCAAGTTTGCAAAATTTATAGACGGAACCGTCGGCGCAGCTATGATATTTTTTGCCGCGTTTGCAATATTCAGATACTTTATCCCGTCAACCGATCTAGTCATGTTTTGCGCCGCGTCAATCACAGGCGGAATACTATTGATAGGCAAAATAAGAGGGATACGGCGCGGAGAAAAGCTTGCCTTGTCCAAGGCGGCGGACGATATGTTTTTTGAATTCATGTTTCTGCCCGACAATGCGCCCACCGCGCTTCTATGTAACGCGCTAAAAAGGCGTGGCGAAAATGCAGTCCGCCACGGCGGCGGCGTGTATGTAGGCAAGAGCGCAGCGTATCCGATGTTTTCTCGCGAGGCGGACGAAGCGACAACCGCGCGCATAATAGCCAAGGCCAAACACTTCGGCGCCGATAAGCTTATTCTTTTGTGCAAGGCGCCGTCGCGTGTGCCCAATGTGGACGGCATACAAGTAATCTCGGTGATTGGCGACGACGTGTACACGCTGTTTGCGTCGTTAAACGCCCTGCCCGAGCGCAAGTACGTGGGAAAAGTGCAATCTCGCGGCGCGTTTAAAAACATGTTTTCGCCCGACAAAATCTTGCGTTACGCACTGCTTGCAGTTTTGTTCTACTTTGTCTCGCGGTTCTCTCGCTCGATTGTCACCTTTGTTTGCGGAGCGCTTTGCGCCGCCCTCGCAATCACCGCAATAATGTTGTCGATTGTCAGAGCAGCAAAAAAGCGCAAAACAAATTAGATACCGCAAAAAGCGATATCTAACTTATATTTTAAATCCAACCTTATTATCAATTCTTAATTCTTAATTAAAAGTCTTCGTACGTCTTTAATAGCTCCGCGGTGATGGCTGGTCTTAGCTTTTTGAACGCTTTTTCAAACATGTCGCGTCTAAGCGGAATGGGACGCGTAAGTCCCTTTGCCTGCATCTCCTCCAGGGCAAGGCGGCACGCTTCCTCTATGACGCCGCAAAGGTCGGCCGCGGAATAGTACAAGCTTGTCACCTTTACGTTGGTGCCGGGCACCGTTGTCTTTGTGCAGGCCTCGCTCATTTCCAGCACGTCCTCGCTTGTTATGCCGTCAAGCGCTATATCCTTCAGCTTGCCCTCGATGATGGCGCGCTTTGCCGTGATATCGGGAGGCGGAACGTGCACGCGGTGCGAAAACCGCTTAAACCGAAGATACGCGGGGTCGATGACGTCCGGGCGGTTGGTGGCGGCAATTATTATGCGCTTTGCGCCGTTTACGCCAAAGCCGTTTATGCGCTGCAACAGCTCGGTTGTGACCGCCGCTTTATAGTCCTTGGTGTCGGCAGTGCGCTTACTGAATATGGATTCGCACTCGTCGACAAACAGTATAGCGCCGTCAGCGCACGCGTCCATCTCGTCAAACAACTGACGGACAGCCTGTTCCGACTCGCCCACGTACGACTTGAAAATGTCGGCGGGCGTGATGACAAACAGCGGAAGCTGCAGTTTGTTGGCTATTGCCTCGGCAAACATGGTTTTGCCTGTGCCGGGCGCGCCGTACATAAGCATGCCGAGACCGCCCTCTATCTTGTAGTACTTGATTATATCGGGGTTTTGCGCGATAAACACAAAGCTTTCCACAAGTTTTTTTACGTTGTCCAAGCCCTTGACGTCGTCAAACGTGGTTTTGGGCACGGTGTGGCTGACGGACGAGCCGTACTCGGTAGCCTTTTTGGACAGCTTTTTAGCCTTGTCGGCGTACTCCTCCGCCTTGACCGCGTCGGTATGCCGCTCGGACAGCTTTTGCGCAAACTGCGACGCGCGCAGGTATTCCGTACAAAGGCGCTGCTTGTCCTCGGTGCGAAGATCGCGCTTATCCCTGACTCCGCCTAATATAGTGCGGATGTTTTCCACCGCCTCGGTGTATTGTTTTTCCAACTGGTCGAGCGACGTCTCGTCGCCGCCCGATGATTTCTTTCCGAATCCGGACATAGTAACCCGCTCCTCCTATTAAAGAATATCGCTGATATCGTCGCCGCCGCCTACTGCGCCGCCGCTTGCAACGCCGCCGCCGGCGCCCACACCGGGATCGCCTGCGCCGCCATCGCCGCTACCGCCGCGCTCGATAAGGATTTGGTCAACCATTTTTTCCGCATTGGACGGCGCGCCTGTAGACGGTCCGCCGCTTTTGACCTCGCGCTTCTTGCTGCGCTCGGCGTTTTTGGCAAGGCGCTTTTGCA
Source organism: Clostridiales bacterium (assembly GCA_022508365.1). Lineage (GTDB taxonomy): Bacteria > Bacillota > Clostridia > Christensenellales > Pumilibacteraceae > Anaerocaecibacter. The sequence continues at coordinate 18,355 of JAFLVH010000006.1, forward strand.
TCTTGACGTTGGACTTTTGCAGCCCCTCGGTGATGGAAAACGCCAGTTCCTGGCTGCCCGTCATCATAAACATGATTTGCTTGATTCTGCCGAGGTTGTTGTCTATAGTCCTCTGCATGCGCTTTTTTGCCTTGCGGCGCGCCCAAAATCCGTGATTGGTCTGCAGCGAGGATTCAAGCGACAGTGCGTTCACCTGCAAAATGTCGTCCATGCAGCTCATGGCGTCCGTTATGCACGACACCGCAAGGCTGACGTCGGTCAGCATGTCGATGGTGTCCTCCATCTGTATCGCTACCTCCAAAAACGTGAGCAAGGTCTGCGACATAAAGTAGTCCTTGCCGTACTTTTGGATCATGTCGGCGGCGCGAGTGGCAAGCTGCTCCTTGCGCTTGCCGAAGCTCTTTTTGGAATCCTCAAGCTGACGTTCCTTTTCCGCACGGGCGTACTCGTGATCGAGCTCCGCCGCCTGCCTGCGTATGCGCTCGCGGCGCTCCTCGCTTTCGGACATTTCCTGCATTCTCTGATCTTTTGCCATAATATATAAATCTCCTTTTGGGTTATTTTAGAATTTTACGTGTTTTAATACGGCGGATTTAATAGCCGTCTTTTCCGCTTGCTCGTTGTCGAAGTAGTCGTGAATGTAAACTCTGTGAAGCGTCCAGCCACGCCCTTCGAGCGAGCACACGTACCGCGCGTTGTAGTCGAAGTAGTCGTACTTCTTTTGCACCGGCATCTCGCACAAAATACCGAGCTCGGCGGTCTTTAAGTCCTTGGACAGCACCGCAATGGGTATGCGCACCGACCCGTCCGTGACGCCGTAATTGGTGACAATTCGCTCCTCCGCCACGCCCAAGCTCTTTATATAACCTGCCACGGCGGACACAAAGTGCGCGCCCTTGTCGGGCACCGCGGAAACAAATCCGCTGTTAGACCCGGTGTGCCGCTCCACGCCTGCAAGGTAGTTGCGAATAAATGCTATCCGTTCGTTGCCCACCATCTGCGCCGCGGTGAGCGTATGGATAACCGTCACCTTGGCTTTGGCACGAGTGACCGCCACGTTGAATATGTTCTTGCCCGTGGCGTCGCGATTGAGCTCGCCGAACGCAAGCTTAATTTTTCCGTTCTTGTCCTTGCCGTACGTGACCGACAGAATGAGGTGGTCGGTCTCCTGACCCTGCACGCTCTCTATCGTGCGGTAAAACACCAGCTTATCGGGCACGTCGTCAAAGGTGTGAAGGGCGTGTTCTATCTTTTTGTTAAGCTCTTTGTCGGCGCGCACAATGCTTTGCACGTGCTTTAGCTGCGCCTCGCCGAATGTGACGACGCCCACCGACATATCGAGCACGCCCGTCTTTTCGTCGTAATGCCTGTCGAAATGCTCGTTAAGCGCCTTGACCACAGCGTTTGCCTCGACGGGGTTAACGCCGTCCTCGCAATATCCGTCCGGCGTGAGAACGTCGGCAAAGCCGAGGTCGTCCCCCGTGGGCACCGTTGCCGGGAATGTGCGCATGTACGGATAGAACTCGCGCTGCGAAAACTCGATTAAGCTTTCGGTCTTGCTGCGGTAGTGGCAGACAAGCTCCTCCGAATCGAACGCTAAATTTCCGAGCGCGAGCGAAAGCGCCGAAATATCGGTGTCCAGTGTGAGCTCGCTACTTTCGTCGCTTATGCGCTTGCGGTTTTTGGTCTTGAAGTGAGTAAGCGGCGGCATCTGGAACTCGTCGCCCACAAGCACGCACTGGCGGCTTCTGAACATTACGGGCAGCAAATCCACAGGCTCCAACTGACTGGCCTCGTCCACTATAACCACGTCAAAGTTTTCGTAAAGGTCGCCGCGGAACAATACGCTTGCCGTCGACGGCGACAGAATAAAGCATTTTTTAAGCTTGAGTATCGCCTTTGCGTACGTGCGGAACATGACGCGAAGGGACATATTGATACCCTTATCCACCGCCAAAAAGTCAAAGTCGTCGTCCTCGGCGTTTATGCGCGCCATGCACAGACTTTCGGTGCGAAGGGCGTTGCACGCATATATCTCGTTTTCCGCGTCGATAAAGTTGTTGATGGCGTGTTGAGCCGCCTTGCCCAGTCCGTTGCGGCCCTTGAGCCGTGTAAGCTTTTCGCCTATCACAATCGCCATGTACGAATGCACAAACAGGTCGGTAAAGCGGTCGGGAGCGACCTCCGCCCTGCCGTCCTCTATGGGCGCGAAAAACGCGGAAAGGAATGCGCTGTCATTCAAAATATTTGCGTAGCCGAGCGCGGCGCCGCATGCCGCCCTGTCCTTTGCCTGCGCTATAATCACCTCGCTTTGCTTGGGAGTGATGTTCCAGGGCGACAGATAATAAGCGTTTTCAAAATGCTTGACGCCAAAGTCCTTCAGCTTATTCACCACGTGCGCTATCTGCGCGACAAGCTCGTTCTCGCCGCGGAGCACTGTAACGAACATCTCCACAACCTGCGCGTTTTTGTTAACCGCAGGCGAATTGTAAATGCGAAGCAGCGCGGCAACGGACTGCGACAAAATAAGCGCGTCGTCCGTGACGGCAACGCCGCACCTGCCGCACATGGAATTTACCGCTATAGCAAGCTTGTGCTTAGACAGCATTTCCTCCACGGCGGCGATAAACCGCTCTATAACGTAATCCGACGGCGCCGTCATAAACTTTGACGTAGCCTCTATTATTTCCACAGCCTCCACGCTCGCAGTGACAAAATCGCGCAAAGGCGCGTCCTTGTCCGTGCTGTTCTTTACCACAAACAGCACGCACTCGGTCTGCTCCTCCGTCAGCTTGTTAAGCCCTATGACGTGCGCAATTACGCCGGACAAGCCTTCTATCTTTCCGTCGCACTCGCTGACGCGAAGATACGATTCCGCAGTGAGAGCAAGGTCTTTAAGCGTTATGTCGCTCTGCGAGCACACTGCGCGCAGCTTCTTTTCCGCAGACTTCGCCTTAAAGTCGAAAAGCCCAATCGCCTTTTCGTCATGCGCAAACGGAGCGAGCGCCGCGCACGCCTTGAGTAACTGCTGGTCGTTTAACTCAGCCTTGTCAAACACAAACATTATGTCGGTGGCAAGCGCGTCGCGCTCCACCTTCAGCTTGTACAGATTGTCCGCGGTTTCGGCAAACTTTTGCGCCGCCTTGTCCGTCATGTCATCACGCAGAAACAGATTGCTGTTACTCGCAACGCGCTTCACCTCGGACAGCTTTAAATCCGTCACCGTCTTTATTTCCGAAACGCGCAAAAAGCTTGCGTCGGGTTTGCCCTCCGCGCCCTCACCAAATGTAAATTTGTGTGCGCCTGCCTCCGCCTTTGCCCGCTCGTACTTGTCCGCAAGCTCCTCTAGTAAAATTCCGTCCTCCGCGCCGAGCGTGGTGACTACCTTTACTATATCGCAGCCCTTAAGCGCGTTGGGAAGCGCCGCGTCGTGAAGATCGCCGTAAGTAAAATCGCGCCACGGCAAACTTGCATGCGCCTCGCTTAGCGCGTTCACAGTCCTGTTTATATCCTTCATGTCCGCGGCTATCGCGCCCAGCGCGTCTATAGCGCGGTCGGTGTCCACGTCGTTATTGACGCCGTACCACGGGCATAAAGTGATATTGCCGAGCTGCGTGTAATATGCGGCGCACTGCTTTACGTCGAGGAGAAGCTTGTTGTAATCCTCGTGCGATATAGCCGCCGCCGCGCTGCCGTCCGCAAACTCTATCACAGGCAAATCGGCGTCCTTATAGTACGTGTCGAGCGCGTCGTAGTACGACCCCCAGGCAACGTCCGTGCCGAACACATCTGCCTGATATCCGACAAGCGCAGTCATCGCCTCCGCCTTGGCGCGCTCCGCACGGCTGAACCTTATGTCAATCTTATTGTCGTATACGTACTCCTTTTTTTCCTTGATAAGCCGCTTGAACTCGGCGCGGATCTCTTGGGGATTGACCGCCGCCGCCTTTTGCTCGGTCTCGTAGTCCAATAGCATAATGAACTTTCTGAGCGGCTCGGGCATCTTTGCGTACACCTCCGCGAGCGCCGAAAGCTTCTCCGAGGCAACAAGCACGCTCTTACCCTGCGCGAGCAGTGTGGAAAGCATGTTGGCGATGGTGAGCGTCTTGCCCGTTCCCGGCGGGCCCTTTATTATAAGCGACTGTCCTGACGCCACCTTGCTTATTATGTTGTCCTGCACGCTGTCGTTAGGGAGCACCGGGCGCGTAACGACGTCGCCCAAATCTTCCACAGTCAGCTTTTCGCCGCCGCCAAACACCCTTTGCACAAGCGGATGCGCGTAAATCTTTTGCTTGTTGCGCCTGACGTCGTAGTACATGCATATGTCGCTGTGACTGTACTGCGCAATAGTTATAATATCCTTGTCGAACTGCAAGGACCCGTCCGCGCTGTGTGAAGTGACAAACTCCTCGACGCGCCGCATATACTCCTCGCCGCCGAGCAGCTTATCAAGGTCTATGGCGTCGTCAAAGCTCTGCCCTGCGCCGTTGGGATGCGGAAAGCTCTCCGCCACCGTATCGCCCAGCTCGTCGCGCATGCGCGTGATAAGACAGGGATTAAAGAACGCGTCCTCGTCCACAAAATCCACCTCCACCGAGCTGGTGTTGGTGCCGCGGACAAGCCTGATCGGAAATATCAAAAGCGGTGAATTGACGGAACGTATCTCGTCGCCGTGCGCAACCTTCCAGGTTAGAAGACCCACGCCCAAAAACAGCGGATTGTTACCCTTTAGATCGAGCGCGTTGTACGCTGCGGAAATAAACTTATCCAGCGCGCCGGCGTCCGTGTTGCCCGATAAATCCGACCAATCCCACTGCACGTCGAGCGGACTTGCGATAGTTGACTTGACAAGCGCGCTTTCGCGAAGCACGGTCTTATTGGACGGCTTGCCGCGGCGCTCGGCTATAACCTGCAGCATGGTGCGGCAGTTGTCGCCGTCCTTTAAAAACAGACGGTATGCCTTGTCCGATCCGCCCACACCGATAACGCCGACGTCCAGCAGCCTGTTGCCGCGAATGTCGTCAGTGTGAAGTAATCCTTTAACAAATTCGTCCAAAAAATCCATTGTTTTATCCCTTTTTAAATTGGCAACTTAATTTAAGAAAAATCTATGGTGCTCCAGTAGGCGTCCAAGCCGCGCTGACAATCTATTTCAAACGCGTTGGCGTCCGCCTCGTACATGTGCACCTTGTACACGTCCGAATGGGTGTTGTGATTGTAGATTTGCCGTGTCTCCTTCCACCTGCACACCCTGCCGTACGATATGCCCATGTTGTCGTAATACCACTGCGCCCAGTTGCCGCCGGTCAGCTTGCTCTGCAGCGAGTGAAAGCATTCGTGCACTATGCAGTCGCGCATCCAGGATATGTTCTTGCATGAGGAAAACAAAAACTCTATGCGCTTGCCGCCGTCGCAGCACAATCCGCCGGCGGTGTCGTTTTCCAGCTTATCCAAAATAGCCACTTCCGGATTGATGGGCACGCCTAGAATGCGGTAGACCATTTTTACGGCAAGGGTGACGCGGCTTTCCATTTCCTCGCGTTCCATTCTGCCCCAAATTGAAACGTCGCCCGTGCCGGTGGTGCAGTAACGCGCCACCATGCCGCACTTGCCGAACACGGTAGCGTTGCTTTCCACTATCCTTCTGATATTGCCGACGTCGAGCTCCGGGATTCCGTCGTAATCGAATTCGAGGATTTGCTCTACGGTGCCGCCGCCCTTAAAGTCGCCCCAGCCGTCGTCGATAAACTGGTATGCGGCTTTTATCTTGGACAAGTACTTTTTTGCCGCGGCGGCGTTGGCTGCGGAAATCTTTTTTCCGCGCGTCATCCAGTTGTTGGTGTATTCCGGACGGACTATCTCGTTGAGCCCCATAAAGCCCAAAAACGGCATTTCCTTAAGCGCCTCGCGCGCCTCGGCGTCCTCCGCCATCTTAAGCGCGACAAGCTCCTTGACCGTAGCGTCAAAGGACGGCATGGATATGTACGTTGAGCTTATGTCAAGCGCGCTTAAAGTTTCGTCTGACAGAGCCGCGGTCATTGCCGCATCGTACAGACTGCCGCCCGACGTATCCAAAATAAAGACCGAAAGTCCGCTTTTTCCGGCGCGCATCGCCGCGCAAAGCATGTACTTTAAATCGTCCTCCGCCGCAAGCTCCGTACCGGATATAAACACCGCGCATCTTTTGTATTCCGCATAACCGAATATCTTGTCCGAGCCCTCCTTTGCGCCGCCGGCGGCGTTTATGTTAAACTCGTACAGCTCGACGTCCTTTGGCACGGCAAATGCGGCGTACAGCCTCGCCTCGTCCGCAAACGGAGTGTTGAGTATAAGCGTATTTGCCTTGCCGCCCTCGTCGTACTCCGGCATCGGGTAGTAGCTGTATTCGCGGTAGTTAATCTTTTTTGCCGCGACGGTGCGCTCAAGCGATTTTGCGTACGCGCCGCGAACGCCGTTTAGCCAGCTTTCAAGCGATTCCGCAAACTCGCCCGAGACGGTGGGAAACGCCACGTCCTCTCCGAACGGCGAGGTTATGTTTTCCGTGATGTCCTTTACAAGCTCGGCAGCGCTCTTAAGTATATCCCTGCCCTTGGAGGCGAGCAGCGCGTCGCTTTGACAGTGCGCGCTTATCTCCTTTTTTGCCTTTATTCGGCTGCAAAACAGCGAAACAACCTCCAACGTCTTTTCAAGCACGGCGGAGCTTTTGTTGTAACCCTTTTCCTTGGCGACGGGCAAATTTTCCTCGACAAAGCTCTTTAGCTTGTCCTCCACCGACGCGTCGAATTCCGTAATGCACTTGACGGCAAAAATCTTGCACGCAAGACGCATGCGCAGCGCCTCGGCGTTTGCCCTGTTGTTTTCGTTGAGCGCAGGGTTTGCCAAAATCTCCTCCAACGAGGCAAGCGCGCTGTCTAAAACGGCAATATCGATTGAATATATGTACTCGGTGTTGGCGTTTGTAATAACCTGCTTAAAACCTATCATCTGTCGTCATCCGAAAATAATGTGCTGCGCTTTACCTTGACCTCGGGCTGGGCTTCCTCCTGCTTAGGCTGTTGCTGGGCTTGGAAAAGCGCCGCAAGCTCGGGAGAAAGCTCGGATGAGGTTTGCTCCCTGCTGTTTCTTTCGCGCTCGATAATCGCCTGTCTGTCCGTTTCGGGCATGGCCGTGCGCTGACCGCGAATGGCCCTGTCCATGCCTATCTTGCCTACTGTGGCCGCCTGCGTCTTTATTCTGTCCTCTATGCCGGCGATGATATTGTGTATGCTGACGATAGCCGCAGATTGGTTCTTTTCGGACAGTCCGCCGCCCAGCATGTCTATAAGCGCGTTGAAGTCCACGTAGTAGATTATGTCGGACAAGAGCGCAAGGTCGGATTTGAACTGGCTTAGCGTGCCGACAACGCGCTCGAGCTCGGCGTAAATCTTTTCGCGCTGTTCAAGGCTGACCTTGAGATAATCGGGACCGGTCTCCTCACGCGCCATTGCAATGGTGTACAATAGGTCGTCCTCTCTTGCCTTAAAGCTCTTTATCTTGCGGTCGGCGGTGGCAAGGTCGAACTCGCCGTTTTGGAAGGCGTTGACAATATCCGCCTTTTGCTGTTTTATTTGCTCAAGCTCATTCTCGCATTCGTCAATTTTGGTCTGCTTGGCCTCGTCACGCTCCGTTATCTGCGCGCGAACGGCCTTTAGGTCCGCACTTTCGGTTTCCATCCTCGAAAGGAATGCGCCAAGCTTTTCCAGCGACGCTTTGCCCTCCACAATGGAGGAGAGCGCGTCGTTGTCCTTAAACTCGTGCTGTTCCTTTACCCGTTCCTTTTTTGTGACGCCCACTGTCAGCTCCGACCACGCCCTGACGGAAGATAGCGCCTCGTTGAGCTTGGTTATGGAGCCGGAGTGGAGATTGCCCCTGGAGCAGCTCTCACGCCACTCCTTGATGGCGGCAATCGCCTCGTCCGCCTTGGCCTGCGCGGCGCGGCTGCTGGTGTCGCCGATATTGTCCATGGCGGAAAGGATTTGATTGAAGATTGTGCGGCTTTGCTCCAACAGCTCAAACTGCTTTTCGGGCATGTTTACAAGCCCTTGACCGCTCGCTCTAAGCTCGGTCATGGTGTCCGCAGCGGTAAGACAGGACGCAATGCACTCCCGTAGCGGCTCGGTTACGTTGATAACCGCTTTGCGCGCCTGCAATTCCTTTTGCAGCAGCACGTCCGCCTTGCTCGATATCTTGGTCAGCTTGCCTATCTGCTCGTTGCCGAGCTCGGTGAGCATGACAACAATATCGGAAAGTCCGTCCAGTGATGACTTGCAGGTGCCATCAAAGCCGTTGTTTATGCCGTGAACGCACATGTCCCACATGCCGTTTATCACGCGGTCGCCCACCTCCCTGGGTCCGTCAAACATGGAATGACTGGTAAGATAGGCGTCGTTGAACCGTTTGTTAAGCGACAGCCCGTTTTTTCGCGCGATATCTTGAATGGATTTAACTTTTTCGATAGTGGTCATAATTCTCTATTCTCTCCTATTTGGGATTTTCAATGCTGTTTATTAAATCGTCCGTGGCGTGCCAGAACGGCTCCAACCGGGACTTGTAGCGCAGGACGTCGTCCACGCTGAATATCATATCCGCCTGAATGACAGACCTGCTCATGGCGCCGATAATGCGCTTTACGTCGGTGTACTCGCCCAATGTGCCGCTTTTCCGCAGCGTGTCCGATATCTTCCGACACTTGCTTGTGGGCAGCGTGTGCCGTCCGCCGGCGTTGAAGAAGTATAAAAAGTACGCCCTGTCATCATCCAGCTCCTCGCTGTCGTCCTTGGTCTTGATGGTGCGAAAATCGCCTATATCCGCGTCAAACATGACTATCAAAAGCTTTTTCGCAAACTCCAACAGCTTGCTCTCCTTTCCGCTTTTTCCGCCGATGACTGCCTTAAGCTCGGAGTACTCGCCCTTTTCCAGCCGCATGATTCCAAACAGCGGCGGACGGTCCTCGTTGTAGCAGGACTGCAAAACTCCCACAATGCGCGATATCCTGTCGTCCCCCACCGCTCTGTCTGCGCCGTCGTCGTCCGGCACGGTTAAGCCAAGCTCCAGTATCTTAACACGCTCGCGCTTGTAGTCGAATTCGCCCACGCGCTTAAAAGAAGCCGGAAGCTTTTTCAGTAGCTCCAGATACAGCTTGGCGGCGGCTGAACGCAGCTTTTTGCCGCTGTCGGCGTAATCGCGGTCGGCGGGGCGCTCCTCCATTTCCGGTGTGTTGCTCCACACAAGCTTGTAATATTCGTACGCTATGCGCGCGCTTTCCGTCGCGTCCGCCGTTATGTAGCCGCGCTCGTAAAAGTACCCGAGCCTAATGAGCGCCTTGGGATTGCCCATGCGCGCCGCGCTGCGGCAATACTCTATTGCCCTGTTGATTTCCTTCTGGTACTTGGACGGGTCGTTTCGGCACTTGAGCGCGCGCAGATAGCACAGCTCGGACAGCTTAAAGGTGTCGTCGTTGTCTTTGTTGACCTTGACGGCAATCGACTGTATGCCCACCGTCGCCTTGCAGGACGGGCACGCCCAATCTCCGTTATACAGCTCAAGCGGCCTCACTATATTCTTATTGCAGTTTTGGCAAATCATATAGTTTCCTCCTTTTTGGCAGTGACTGGAAGTGCGGATTGAGTCTGTACTTTCTCTTTCTGTTCCGGCGCAGGCTTGACGGTAAGCTTGCCATGCTTTGTAACCTCTATATCATAGTTGAAGTTGACGTCACCGTCAATATTTGCCGTTATATCGTAACTGCCCGAAGGTATATTGCCGTCTCCGTCCGCGGTGTAGGATATAGAACACTTGACCGACACGGTGGCTTTGTCAACGTCCTCTATGCCGACTGCGGTGAATGTGTATGTGGGCTTATCGCCGTACTCGATTGTGACGTCGTCAATGCTCACCGTCACCGTCTTTCTTTGGATTACAAACGTCGTATCCTCGCCGAGTATTATCACATAATTATTATTGGGCACTACAGCTTTTGCTCTGTAATCAATGCCGGCGTTGATTTGCCCACCCGTAACGATCACACGGTCGTTGCCTATCATACCGCTTGCAGTCGCCGTAGGCACTTGGACCGTGCCGTTGTAGGTCAGCAGCGTATTTGACCACTCGACACCTATATCAAGTCTATGAATAGAGAAGCTGTGGGTCTTACCGCTTGCAATCACATAATTGGGGTTGTTGTCTATTTCCGCACTGGCAGTGCCTTCGCCGGCGTCTACTCTTCCGCCGCTTATAATAAGCTTTACGTTTTCGCCTTTCGGTCCTGTTGCCGATGCGGTGGGCGCTTGTAAACTTCCGTTGTAGTATAAGAATGAGTCCTCATCCCACTTGACGGTAACACCGTACGGCATGATGGAGAACTGCTGCGTTCCCCCGCTTGCTATGGTATAGTTTTTGTCGTTTACGGACGCCGTTGCGGTGTAGTTATTGCCTACGTTTGTCTGTCCGCCCGACACGGTAATAGTCACAGATTGATTTTTTACGCCGATCGCCGATGCCGTGGGCGCTTGCGGTTCGCCGCTATAGGTAAACGTCAAGTTCTCCCACGTGACAGTCAGCTCGTACGGCGTTATGGAGAACGTGCATGTCGAGCCGCTCGCTATCGTATAATTTTTGTCGCTTACGGTCGCCGTCGCCTCGTAGTTGTTGCCTACGTTGATTTGCCTGCCCAACACGGTGACGGTCACGGGCTCGCCCTTAGGTCCGGTTGCGGACGCGGTGGGCGCCCATCCGTCGCCGCTGTACACATTGCTTGTTTGCCCCCACGTTACGGTAATGCCGTACGGGTTGATAACATAGCCGCGCGATTCGGTGCCGGCTTTAATAGAGTAGTTTTGGATGTCCTTAGCCTCTTTTATGGCGGCGTATGCGGTGTAGTTGCCGCCTACTTCGGTACCGCCGCCCGTCACGGTAAGCGAAACCGATTGACCTGTTGCGCCCCTTGCCTCGGCTTTGGGAAGCTGCTCGTCGCCGCTGTACGTAAGCGTTGTATTTGTCCAGGTGACGGTCAGCTCGTACTTAGTTATGGCAAAGTCCGTCTGCGCGTTTAACGCTATTATATAGTTCTTATTAGGCACAACAGCGGTCGCCTTGTAATCGCTGCCGACGTCAACCGCTTCTCCGCCGTCCATATTGACATCCAGAGTGATCGGCTGACCATTTACGTCGTTAGCCAACGCTGTGGGCTTCTGAGCGCCGCCGCTGTACGTGCGCGACGTATTGTACCATTGCACCTTAAGTCCGAACTGAGCGATTGTAAACGTAGTTGTCTCACGTTCGTTTACGATATAGTTTTTGTCCGAGGCGTATGCGGTGGCGGTGTACGGTTCCTCTCCGCTCATGGCGTTGGCTTCCCTACGCGCGCCATTGACGGAAAGAATCATCTCCTGACCGCCTACATCCATGGCGCTCGCCGTGGGAGCTTGCGCGCTGCCGTTGTAAGTGAGCTCGGTGTTACCCCAGTTGGCGCCGACCTGCTTCTGATTGATGGTAAACTCCTTGGTCCATTCGCTGTCCGCGTCAATGGTGTAATTGGTGTCCGGTATCGAAACGACGGCTACGTATTTGATCCCGGTCTTTGCGTTGGCGTCCGTCCGCGCGCCGCCGTAGCTTAAGTTAAGCGGAACCGAGTTTATACCCATCGCCGTCGCCGTAGGATGATGCGGCTGCCCGTCATAAGTGAATACCGTGTCGTCGTTCCAAACGATTGCGGTGGGGCGCGGCATAATGGTAAACGCGTGCGTTTCGCCGGTGCCTATATAGTAATTGTCCGCAGCCGTGCCGCCGAGCGTGGCGGTAAACGTATACGTTTGCGCGTCGATACGCGTAAATGTGCTGTAATCGAGTCCGATGCTATCTCCGGCTATGGTGTTTAAAAGCTTTGTAGTAACCGTCTTTTCCATTCCGTTGTAAACGTTGTCCACGGGGTCCGTCCACTCCACAGTAAGCGGACGGCGGACCACGTCTACGCCGATAGCCGCGGTGGTTGACGCAGACAGCGACGTTACCTCGGGCGCGGTGACTGTGACGGACGCCGTATAATCACCTGTGCCGATTGTTTTAGCACGCTGCTCTAACGTATCCGCTTTTCTGACGTACGTGCCGGACAAAAACCATGTGCAGTCAAAATCGAATGTATCCAGCACGTGCGTTACCGTGGCGGTAAGCGAAAAGTCGTCGCCGTACACGACGTCCTCCTTGCCGCCTACCTGCGACAAAGTGACCTGCGGTGAGACAAGCGAATAGTACGGCGAAATCGTAATGTCGCTGCCCTCGCCGCTAACAAGCGCTTGGGAAAGCGAGTTAACAGTCTCGCCCCATACGCTGCCCACCTTTTTCCGCACGATATGCGTAAACGCCGCACCGCGGTCAAAGCAGTCGAGTATCCTGTCCGCATTGTCTGAGACGGTCAGCTTGTAGTCGAGTTTTTTGCCGTCCACCACGCTGTATGTGAAGTGCTTTGTAACGTCATACTTGCTGTCGTTGCTTGACGCAGTATACACCTTGTAAATCTTGCGGAAGCGCACGGGTACGCCGGATAAGTTTTTGCTCACCTTAGATCCGACAATCGCCGCGCCGCCTGCTTTCAGCTCGGCAAGGATAAATCCTGTAGTATTGTCGCACGCGTACAAATCCTCGTCCGAGTATATGTCCGAGTGGCGCACGTAATCGACATTCATCTTGTCCAAGCCGAAGGTATCGCCTTTTTTGCCGTACCAGGTGGGCATAAGCTTGCCTTCCGCCAGACTGTACGCCTCGGAGTCGTAATCGAATGTTACATACACTTCGTCCTTATCAAGCCCCGTAGGTCTTACCCTGTTGCCGAAGTGGAACGTGTTTGCCATGCCGTTTACCGCGTAATTGTAAAACTTTTGCTTTACTGCGTCCACGTTGTCCTTGTCCACGTTGAGCACCAGGTTTGTGTTATAAAAGGGATATTTGTCATAATCGGTAAACAGCGCCGCGCTGCTGTCACAGTGGAGCGTCACGTTTTTTATATCGATTGCCAGCACGTTGGCGGACACCGACGTCACCTTGTGTCCGTTAAACTCGTACGGCACGACAATTGAATCGCCCTTGCCGTTTACCACGCCCGTCACCTCGCACTCGCTGTCCGAGGTGTAGTTGTATATTAGCGCGCGCGTATGTCCCTGTCCGAAGTATCCGTCCGCAAACAGCAGCGCAATGTACAGCAATCCTACGCTCAAAACGATAACACACGGAAGCACCGCCGACAGCACAAGCTGCGCGGGACGCCACTTCTTTATAAGTTTTGCCGCGTATACATAAGTGACAACTGCGGTCAAAATTCCAAAAGCGTGCAACGTCGTCCACAGCGCCGCAATGCCGCTGCCGAACACGGCGCTGTTTGAAGAAAACGCGCTGATGGCGCCGTAGATGAATACTAAAAAGTTAAGAATAATGTACAGCAAAAAGAAGCCGCGCGCGTACGTAAAGCGTTGGTTGGATACTATTACGCCCAACAGATAAACCGCGTCCACAATAAGCATGAGAAACGGCACTATAAAGTATAGCGTGTCTATGCCCGACGACAGAAAAACCGCTACCGCGACAACATCTATGCCGAGCATAATCGACAGCCCGACTATCAAAAATATTTTGTATTTGCCGGAAAGCATTTCCGTGACAGGAGAAGTAAATCTGTTTTTCATGCCATCCTCACTTTACCTTTTTAGGCTGGTCTATATATCCGCTGTCCTTGGCGTCCAGCTTGCTGAATACGTACCTGTCTTTGCCCAGCTCAAAGATTATTACCGTGCTGTCTTCCCTGCAGCTCTTTTTGGAGAAAATATACTTAAGCCGCACGTTGGGACTGAGCATTCCGCGATATCTCTTGTACAGCTTTTTGCCTTCCTCGGTAAAGCCTATGTCGCCGCAAAGCCTGCAATATCCGTTTTTGCCGGTGTGCTCGCCGTAAGTCCTGCCGCAGCACTTGCACTTTTTAACCTTGCCGTCGGTGAGCGTAAACGCCTGCTCGTCAATGTTTAGCGTGGAGGTAAGCCTGCCGCCGTCGCCCTCCGCAAAGATGTTGTAATATACCACTTCGGGATACGGGCAAGCCTTGCACTTGCGGATTACCACGCCGTCGGCGTCCGTGTATTCTACCGCCTGACGCGCGCAGATCAGCTTTTGGCAATCCGCGTTCCTCGAATTTTCGCGACACTCCACCTTGAACAAGTGTTCGGAGATGACCGCCTCGCTCTTTATCTTTTTTATGTCGTCGCCGTCCAGCCCGAGGGTGACGGAGGAAAAATCAAGCCGCATGCCTTGCGAACCGTCGCCGAACAGGACGTTGTTGTTGTCCACAAGCAGCACGCCGTGATGATTGCAGTTGGTGCAATACAATCTGATATTGTTGTTAAGCCCGACTATCATCTTTAACACGTTGTGACCGCCGATGCTGACCGCATACGAAAAGTTTTGCCATTCCACGTGCGAAATGCCCAGCACCGTAACGTGCGTACACTCAAGCTCCTTCTCGTCGCTGGTCGCAAGCATGTTCAGCATTTTTTCTATCTTTTCCAGATAGCCGGCGTTGAACATGATATAGTCAGCGCTTGACTCGTCCTCAAACACGCTACCCGCCGCGTTCAAAACCGCGCCCACAAGCTCGCCGTCAACCAGTTCGCTCGAACCGCCGCCCTTTTCATCGGACGGCACCGCGCCGTTTATGTAATCGTCTATGCCCTGCGCCTCCGCACGGCTGATGGGCACATATTTGCCGTCCGGGCTTACTCTAAAGTACACCTTGCCGAGCACAGGCTCGGACTGTGCGCCGCCGTTTATCTCCAAGCGCATTGACACGGCATAAAAGTTTTCCGGCTCTATCGTGTACCTATCGGATACCGAAAACGGCGCGTCGATAACGCGCTTTAAAAATCCGTCCGAAAACCGCTTTACGGCAAACGCCACGGCGCCGCCGTCCTTGGCGAGCCTGCTGTCCGCCGCCTGCTTAAACTCTATAAGCGAATAGTATTTGTGGTAGTCCGCGCTTACGTCCGAAATAAGCTGCTCCCAGTCCGCGCTGCTGCTGTCAAAGCTTTCGCCGCGAAGGGAGGCAAACCAGCTTGCGCCGCCGCTTTTAAACGTGAGCTCTCCGCCCTCGCCGCCGCTTGCGCCGTTTACGCCGTGTTCGTTCGGACAGTAAACAAACTCGTTGGTCGCCGTGACTATCATATTGTCGGTGACACGCTTTATGTTTACCTTGTCGGAAAGAAATCCATTTTTAAAAAGACTGCAAATACTGTTGAACTCTTTTTCGTATTCGCAACCGATGTTTATCCTCGCCATGCTCTACTCCTTCCTCTCCCCGTCGTGCTCGAGAATTTCCCTTACGTCGGACACAATCCCCGCCTGATCGCCGAGGTTTTTGCAGAACCCCTCGCCGCCGTCATGGTCAAACTTCCACAGCTCGGACACAAACGTAGCAAAGGTGCGCGCAACAACAGGTCTTAGCTTGCCGTGATTGTAGCGCGATCCGCAGCCCGGCATGGGACAGTCCGCCTCCCACTTGTCGTTGAATTCAAGCGCGTGAGGCTTGGGGCTGCAGCCGGCGTACTCGCAGTCCGAGCAGCGTCCGCCCTCGCCCGGTTCGCCCACAATCTGTTCCTTGGGGAGTCCGGCTATCTTGCACTTTTCCCAGCAATCGGGGTTGCCGCACATGGCGCATATTCGCATTAGGTCAACGTCGGAAATATTGCCGACCTCCCTGTACCTCTTTAGCACCGGGCATTTGCCGTACATGTATCCGCCCTTGTTGAACCTGCGGCAGTGCGATATTGCGCAGATTTTGCGGCAATAAATGGACCTGTCGCCCTTTTCGCCGGAGTTGCACATTCTGCCGCGCTCGCCGTTTTCCACGTTGGACAAACACATATAGCCTTCCGACACCGACCGCGTCAGCACCGTGCCGCAGTTGTCGCACTTAAAGTCGTAGACGGTTATCTCGGACATCTCCGTGCCCTTGCCGTCCATGCCCTTGCACTGCGGTTCTGCGCTGCATATAACCGCGCCGTACTTTTTGCGCTCGTCGTCGTACGCCTCTTTGGACATTAGCTTAACACGCCCGCACGCGTTGCAGCGGAGCGCCACCATCTGGTCGGAGTTGCTGCCGGCAAGAATCGTAGCGTCGCCACTGTTGCCCGAAAGCAAGCCGATCTGCGCAAAGTAAGAAAGCGCAAAGCCCTCCAGCTTGCACATGTCCGCAAGCGAGTATACTATGACGTCGTTCTTTTGCCCGAGACGGAATATACGGCCTATACGTTGATCCATGGCGAGCGGATCGTATGTAACCTGATAGTTGATTATTATGCTCGCCTCTTGAAGGTTGGCGCCCTCGGTGTACTTGGCGTCCTTTACAAACAATATCGCATTTTTACGTTTTTCGCTGTTGAATTCGCGCTCCACCGCTTTTACGTTGGTGTCGCCGTCGCCGATAATAATCCTGTCCTTAAGCTCGGGATCTTTTAGCATCTCCTCGCATACTTCGTCGTAAATGCGCTCGTTCTTTGTAAGATTGTAATCGAAAAATATGAGTACGCGCCTGTCCTTATGTTCCTTCAGTATTCTTACGGCTGTCTCGTACTTGTGATCCTTAATCCCCATTGACGGCGGCACCGGCACAAAGTACGACCGCTTGGCAACATCCTCGTGCGTGTCGCGCAACCGGTCCGCATAATACTGCAAATATCCTAGCTTTGTATGTATGGTATCTATTTTCTGATCGCCGGCGGAAAGCTCGTTGAGTATGCCGTTTACTATGTGCGCATACGCCTGCTCAAACTTCATGCGACCGCGCAGATTGCTTACGTAGCTCGTCAGCGGCAGAGTTTCGCCGCCAACCTTCACCGTGGCGTCGCCCGTTTTGAGCGCGGCGGAAAAATCCACCGTTATCTTCTTTTCGCCGAGCCCGGTTATCTGTACGCTATCCGGCACGCTCGACATGTTATAAAAGAAATAATTGTATACCGTTTTGGATTTGGAAAGCTGATTGGGCTGACGGATCATTATGGAGCGCAACACACCGTTGTGGTACGCGTCCGATACGCGCTTTAGCACCTCGTCCCTTATCTTTTGATGTCCGGGTGCGCCCAAAAAGTCCTCTATATACTGTGCACGGTCGTGTTGGGCAAGCTCGTCAAACTCGTCCGCCATGCCGTTATCTTCCAGAAATTCATAGAACTCGTCGGAAAATCTCTGCATGACCACCGAGTCCTTTACCTTGCGAATAAAATCGGTTATGTTGGTCGCACCGTAGCACACAGTGTCCTTGTAGTACTGCTTTTCCTCCACGTACTGCGCCGAGCGGTCGGCGTCTTCCTTTTCGTCAAAGTCGGAAGGATTGCCGCCCTTGCACCGCACAAAGTACCACAGCCTAAACATGTTTTCCAAGTTGCCGGAATGCGGCGTAGCGGTCAGCAGCAAGCAATACGTCGCGCCTGCGCGCTTTTTGGTCTGCATCATCTCGGACATCATGCGCATAGCGCCCGCGTACTTGCCCGCGTCCTCGCTGAAGTGGTGCGCCTCGTCCACAACCACCACGTCCACAAGAAAGTTCTCGCTGTACCGCCACTGCGCAAAGATATCCACGTCCACCAATATCGGGCGTTTTGGGCGGATAAACTTGCCCTGCTTAGTGACGCCCACCTCGCTCAAAACGTCCTGCAGCGTGGGATATTTTTCGTCGTCCTCGCTCTTTGTAACTTTGTACAGCACGCCCTTGCCGATGCCGAATTTATTTTCCATTACGTCCACCCAGCTGCTTAACACCTGGTCGGGCGCGACTATCATAAGCGACTTCATCTTGCCGCGCACGGCAAGCTCGCTTAATATAACGCCCGCCTCAAAGGTTTTGCCGCTGCCCACAACGTCGGCAAGCAGACCGAAGCCGCGGAGGTCGCGCAAAAACTTTTCCGCCGCCTGCTTCTGGTGCGTGCGTATTACATCGCCGCTTTGATGAATATCTTTATCATAAGGAATGCCGTACTCCGATTTACCCTTTCCGCGCGTGTAGTGCTCCGGAGCTATCAAAAGCTCGTGAAAGTCATCGTGGCTGTCAAGCGCTTCCACGCTTTGCTGCGCCTCCGCAACCTGCCTGGTAAACTTCTTTTTGTACTGCAGGTTGCTACGCTGAATGTCGGCGGAAAATGCCGAGTCCGCAAATGTAATCTTATACTTATCTTCCATTTTTTTAAACATGACCTCCTTTTGAGAGTACAGTCGCGCGTCAGGTGGGTAACAGGTGGCAAGTTGACGAAGGGAGTGTAGACCCACCTACATGACCGAGGCAACTTGTCACACGTAGCCCGCATCACGCGATGAATGCACTTTCAAATTCCGCCTCTTTTAAGTCAACTGCGTTTCTATCTTAAACTTAAAGTCTATGTCTTTCTTGGGCACGGTCTCGTACGAACCTGCAGGGAACTTTGCAAACGGGTCGGAATATTGCGGCTTACTCGGTCCCCGCCCGTCTAAATACTCTATCTGCGTCGTGCCTGTGCCGTTTCGCCTTAGGTCGTTTTTTGCATAAGCGCGCGCATAGCCCTCGCCGTCTATCTCAACACCCAGCTTTAGGTAAACCTCTTTTATGATGCGTACAGGCCTGCCGTTGTAAAAATACGTTGCGCAGCTGTTTCCGCCTGTGCCGTCCTCGCTGTCGTTGAGTATGCGCAGTCCTACGGACTTTTGCAGCTTTTTAAGCATATTCTTGTTGTCGGTGTCCACAACCAAAAGATTTTCGTTGCCCGACTTAACATACGTGACCGCCGGTGCGCCGCGCGAATGCTCTATGTCCTGCGCGGAGTAGAACGTGCTCATGATCTGCAGCGCCGCCGATTCCGACGAATTGTCGCCGGTGGTTATGCCGTGCTGTTCGCTGTCCTTGGGCGTGTAGTATTCGGCGCCCGACTGCGGAATGTGCGTGCCCTTGTCCACCAGCACGCGGAAGAACGGAATTACGTTGTTGCCGCTTACGCGGAAAAGCCGCACGCCGTAAGTCAGCGCAAGCACCATGTCTATTGTTATGTCGTTCATGGACGCAACCGCACAGCCCAAAACGGGCGCATACAGCGCGTCCTCGTGGCTCATTATGTTGAAGCCGTCGTTTTCCACGCCTATATAATCTTCGTCGGGCTTTTCAAAGGTAAGCACCTTTACGCCCAGCGGTTCGATAAATCTTTTTATGTACTTTATCAGCCCGTACGTCTCAACGGGTCCGCCTGTGATGAAAATCTTTTTTACGTCGTTGTTGATCTCGCGCGACAGCTCGCCCTGAATGTATTGCACTATTTTGTGCGCAATTCCGTTGCCGTCCTCTATGCCGATGCAATGCTCAAACTCCTCGCGCGTAATGTACCGCTGTATCAAAAGGTCGCGCGATGCGGAAATCGGTACGCCGTAGCGAAACGCGCGGCTCTCGTATATGGGCATGCCCAACACCATCTTTGCGGACTTGATGTCCTTGACAAACAGATATTGCTTGGTGTTAAGCGCGCTTTCCGCAAGGTGCCCCTCCTCGCCGCTGGGCGGACGGCCCATAGTTTCACGCCCGGACATCTGTCCTTCTATGTACCGCGCGACGGCGTCGTCTATGTCCTTGCCGCCGATTGGCGCAGGCTCGCTATGCCCGTCCACGCCGTCCACCGAAATGCCGGAGCCCGAAAACGTCACCTTAACAAGCGAAATGCGCTCCTCTCCGATGTTGAATATAATGGACTTGTCGTTTTTTGCCATGCGACCGGAGAACTTGGCGTAGGCGCACAATGCCTTTGCCATACTCATCACCGTTTGCGGCATGACGCCGAACGCGTGCTTTACAAGCCGTTTAAGCTCCTCAACGTATTCGCTGTCCGAAAACGGCGGATATACA
Source organism: Clostridiales bacterium (assembly GCA_022508365.1). Classification (GTDB taxonomy): domain Bacteria; phylum Bacillota; class Clostridia; order Christensenellales; family Pumilibacteraceae; genus Anaerocaecibacter. The sequence continues at coordinate 38,282 of JAFLVH010000006.1, forward strand.
AGAGACGGCACGATTTGCGGCACGTCCGAATCCTTAAACAGCAACTCAAGCCGACTCCTGACAATGCCGTAAACGTATGCGAAAAACATCTCGCACACCTCGGAGGGCGTCCTGTCGGCGGAAAACGTTCTGTCCATGCGCTTGGCCGCGTCGATATCGTCCGTCAACACGTTGCGGACGGGAAAGTAAAACTTGGGAAACTCGTTCCGTTTATAATAGTAATTTCGGTTGCTCTTTTGTGTCGCAACGGACGCGGCGGGCTGCAAAAGCCTAAGAAGATCGCAAATTTTTACAACGGTAATAAACGGCTTGTCGCCTACAGAGCTAACCTCATCGCCGAACAGCCACTTTTTGTCGTCAACGTCGTAGTACGCGACGGAAGGAATGGCGGTCATCGTAAGCGGATCGCCGACAATCTTGCCGGTGTGCTCCTCCCCGTCGTTGTACGCATACGCGATTTTAATTGTGTCGCTACCCAGGTCGAGCGCGATGTGTACCGAATGCTTTGCCATGTCAGCCCTTTGTCGTCCTTTGTAGAATATTTATAATATCCCTGCTAAAATTATATCACTAATACGTCATGTTGTCAATTTAAGAAAGATTAGATTTACATTAGAAAAGAATTCGGAATTATCGGTGATTTGGCGTTGCTTTTCTTCAACGGCTAAAATCCGCACAGTCTGTAACTGTGCAAATAAAAAGCCGCACTATCAACGATAGCGCGGCAAAATATCTGAAAATCTATCATTATTATTATCTTTAACTCTTAACTCTGAACTCTTAACTCTTAACTCTCAACCTGCTCTTCCGTTGTGTACGTATCGGACTGTTCGGTCTTTTCTTCAGCCAACTTTTCTTCGTTTTCCTTGCGGATTTTTTCCATTTCGATTTCGTTATTTATATCGGTCATGGAATATCCCCTGCCGTTAATCTTTAACACCATAAACAGCGCCAGAGTGACCGCGGCGCAGCCGATAGCAACGTATGAAAACACATTTCGCATAACGCCTGCGAGCGACAACGTAAGCGTCACCACAAACGCCGCCATAAATATAAGCGCGATTATCGCTATAATCCTTGCCGTCTTGTCCTTCATATAATCTATTATATATCAAACAAAAGACAATTGCAAGTATGTTTTATTCTTGTTTGAGCAATTTTTTGTAAGTGAGATCCATGCATATTGCGCCAAGCGGCGCTGTAATGATAATGGAAAGCACGGCAACAGAGAGGACGATATTTCCGCAAGGCAAGCCTAACGAAAGCGGAATAGCTCCGATTGCGGCTTGAACGGTTGCCTTTGGCAAATAAGCGATCACACAATATAACCTTTCTTTTTGATTCAGCTTTGTGCCGAGCAAGCAAAGCCATACTCCAAGGCTGCGGAAAACAAGGCTTACGGCAATCAACAGCAGCGCCCACGCGCCCGCATTAACGGTATAGCGAATATCCACCGCCGCTCCGACCAAGACGAACAAAATAACCTCTGCCGCAAGCCACAGCTTGCCGAACTTCTCCTGCAGCCTAGTAACCACTTCTTTTGCACTGCGCATAGATAGCGCCATCGCCATACTCATTATAGCAAGCAAGCCCGAAACCGAAAAGTACTTTTTAAGCCACGTTTCGACAGCGAGCAGCAAAAAGGCAAAGCCCAATATTATAATCACTTTTACGCTGTTTCTTATATGGTGATTATGCGAGTATGCCGTTTCAAAAAACCACGCGAGCAAAAGTCCTACCGCAACGCCGAGCAAAATACCCGAAACTATGGAAATCGGAATATTCAAAAACGCCATAACTTGCACGCCTTTACCCTGCGCCATGCCCACAAAAGCCGTAAACAGGACTATAACAAATACGTCGTCGAGGGACGCGCCTGCGAGTATCATTTGCGGAACGCCTTTATCCGTGCCGTATTTTTCGTCCATCAGCTGTACCATGCGCGGCACGACAACGGCTGGAGAAACCGCGCCGAGGACCGCACCCATTATTGCCGCCTCTACATATGTTACGCCTAAGAATATCGGCGCAAAAATAACGCATGACACAATTTCAAACACCGCAGGAGCAAACGACATTAAAACTGCCGGGCGCCCCACTCGTTTTAAGTCTTTTAGGTTGAGCGACAGTCCGGCTTTAATCAATATTATTACAAGCGCTATCTGCCTAAGCTCTGACGATATGCCGAGAATGGAACTGTCAAACAAATCGAGCACATACGGTCCGAGTACTATGCCCGTAATAAGCATACCGATAATTCGCGGCAGCTTTATCGCCTTGCATATAGCGGCAAGGCTTAATCCTACAAGAAAAATCAACGCAAGCGATGTCAACATAAAACTCTCCTCAAAACAAAAAAGCCGATGCTTCTGCGAGATAATCACAGAAGTCATCAGCTTAATAAAGCGGTTTAGGTTTCCCAAGGGAGAACTTCATTCCCTACGATAATATTATATCAAATAAATATTGTATTTGCAACAAAAATCGAGTAAAAATATGATTGTGATTTTTCACAGCACGCGTGTGCGCTTGTTCGGAATAACCTGCGGTTGCTTCGTTAGACAAAAGCATTTTTATTGTTCCTAATTGCTTTTGTCATTCCGAGCGTTTTTTGCCTGCCGAAAAATCTCATCATTAATGCCGCGCTATCGTTGATAGCGCGGCACAATTTTTAAAAATTCTATCCTTATCTTTACTTATTGCAAAACAGAACGTATTTGAGAGTGCGGAGATGCGAGTAAGACAAGGCAACCGAGCGGCGGCGACGAGGAGTGTAGACCCACCTACACGACTCGAGACGCCGCGACGGTTAACGCCGTATTACGACGCATATACGCGCTCGAATTTATTTGTCGTTAAGGCACGCAATACCGGGAAGCACCTTGCCCTCAAGGAACTCAAGCGACGCGCCGCCGCCCGTGCTGATGTGGCTCATCTTGTCCGCAAAGCCGAGCTGCTTAACTGCCGCCGCGCTGTCGCCGCCGCCGATAATGGTAGTACATTTGCCGTACACGTCGGCAAGCGCCTGCGCCACCGCGATAGTGCCCTTTGCAAGCGTCGGGTTCTCGAACACGCCCATGGGTCCGTTCCACACGACAGCCTTGGCGGTTTTAACCTTGCTTGCGTAAAGCTCACGTGTCTTTTCGCCGATATCCATACCCATCATGTCCGCAGGGATAGCGTTGCTGGGCACGGTCTTTACTTCTATTTCCGCGTCGATAGGATCGGGGAAGCTCTTGGTTATAACGGTGTCGATAGGCAGAACAAGCTCCTTGCCGAGCTTTGCCGCTTTGTCTATCATGTCCTTGCAGTAAGAAATCTTTTCCTCGTCGAGGAGCGAAGTGCCCACGCCGTAGCCTTTGGCCTTGAGGAAGGTATACGCCATGCCGCCGCCGATAATAAGCGTGTCGCACTTTTCCAAAAGATTGGAAATAACGTTGAGCTTGTCGGCAACCTTAGCGCCGCCGAGTATGGCGACAAACGGGTGCGGCGGATTCTCTATGGTCGCGCCCATGACCGACAATTCCTTTTCTATAAGCTCGCCGCAGACGGCGGTCTTGATAATGCCGTATTCGACGATAGCCGCGGTGGAGGCATGCGAGCGGTGCGCCGTGCCGAATGCGTCATTTACGTACACTTCCGCGTCGTAAGCAAGCGCCTTGCAGAACGCCTCGTCCTTGCCCTCTTCCTCCCAGTGGAAGCGGAGGTTTTCAAGCAATACCGCCTCGCCGGGCTTAAGCGCGGCGCGCTTAGCGTTTGCGTCCGGTCCGATTACGTCGGTCGCAAACTTCACCTTGCCGCCCAAAAGTTCGTTTAATTTAGCTGCGACGGGCGCAAGCGTAAGCTTTTTGGGCTCGTCCTTTTTGGCCTTTTCAATAAGAGCCTCGGCAGTGGTTTCGCCCGCCTCGACCTTTTGCTTGTCCTTTTTGTTGAGCTTGACTTCGGCGGACAGAATGGAATGCGGTTTGCCCATGTGCGAGCAAAGCGTCACCATAGCGCCCTGAGAAAGCAAGTACTTTATGGTGGGAAGCGCGCCGATAATGCGCGTGTCGTCGGTGATTACGCCGTCTTTCATGGGCACGTTAAAGTCGCAGCGCACAAGTACGCGCTTGCCCTTTACGTCTACGTCCCTAACAGTCTTTTTGTTCATGTTTCTATCTCCTTATTCGGAAAATTATTGTTTAGTTAATTATTTACAGTGCTGCGGTACTGCGCCAAAAGAAAGTCAAACGCGCCCTGCACCTGCAAATAGTCCGTGTAAGTATCGCTCCCTGCGGCAAGCAAAACCGGCGCGGTTATCCTGCGGCGCTCGAGATCGGCAAAAAGTTTATCAAACCTGTACTTGCCGCGACCGGGCAGGCACCACTCCGTTTTGTTAAAGTCCTGCACGTCGATTAAGCTCACGCGCTCCGCCGGGCATGCGTCCAAAAACTCGCGAATGTCATACCCGGAGATTTCGGACTGGTAAAGGCTGAACGACGCGAACAGCCGCGGACACAGCGCCATTATGTTCTTGAAAAATTCGGGCGTGGCAGCGTACGACCAGCGCATGTTCTTTAACGAAAGGCTTACGCCGTAGGTGGCGGCGATGTCGCACAACTGATTGATGCGCTGCGCGAGCCGCTGATAATCGAAGTCCTTGGTGTATGTAAGATTGATGGGGCCGCGGAATGTGTAAAACTTGGCGTCGAACGCAAAGCACGCATAACACACCTTGCGGAAAATAAGCTCCGCGTCGGCGCGCACGCGCAAGTTTGGCGAAAACAACTGCGGCTCAAACTGCGTGGACTGCGGTGAAACAGCCACTACCTCTATCCCCATACGCGTCTGTGCGATTTGGTCCACGTACGCCTTTTCGTAATCGGAAAAGGTGTTGAGACTGACCTCCGTGGTGTCCACGCGCATCTTGCGCATTATGTCAAACATATTCTCCGCCGAGGCGGTATTGAAAAATGTTGATGTGGATAAACCAATCTTCATATGCCGCTATTATACCATATATTGTGGTAAAAGGCAAGCAATTTACCAATGCAGAATTAAGAATGCAGAATTAAGAATTAGTGCGGCTATGCCGCCGTTAAGGATAAAATGCGCGACATCGCAACCCCTATCAGTCTGGACTCCTGACTCTTAACTCTGAACTATCAAATGCCACAACTTACTAAGCCTTTTGCCGTCTATTGTCTCGGTGTCGAAAAGGCTTTTAAGCGACTCGTATTTATTCCTCGATATGCGCGTATGTCCTTGGTACATATCTATGCGGTAATAATCTCTTTTAGCGTAAATGTAAAACTTATATTCGCCGTAGGTAAAACCGTGGACGGTGGTAAACAGAATTTTCCTTTTTGCTTCTATCTCTTTTCTGATTCCGCCGAACGTCGCATTCTCGTTCACGTACTCGACTTTAAACCTAAGCATGACGTATACGCGCACGGCAAACTTTGCCGCGTATATCAGCAGCAAACACATTATCGCGTTGAATGATATTGTCGCCAGTGTGAGCGATACGTTTACAAACTCCAACACGGCAAGCACAACGCCGGTGATACCTGTTGCCGCTGTCAACGCTCCGCCCATAGCTATGATTATTACCTTCTTTATCATGGCGCGTTCGGCAAATAAATATCTGACAAAACAGCCGAGCAAAAACGCAAACGCCGCCACGGCGGAATATACGCCGCACTCCCACGCAGTAAAGGTTTGCTTGTAATATCTTACTGCGTAATACATGCAAGCTATCGCCACGACAAGCAAAACCCAAAGCACGAGCATAACGACGGAAGCGCGAAATAAGCTCATATATTTTTTGACGGCAACCACCGTAAACAATATCCCAAAAGCCGCAAAACAGCACACTGCAATCACCATAGACAGATTACGGCAAATCCCTAAAGAGACGCCGAAAAACGCCACAGAAAGCAAAAGAAGGGCATAATACGCCGTCCTTGTCAAGTGAACATACTTTTTGCCTGTTTTATATATGTACTTTTCGGCTTGCTTTTTTGTCATAATATTAAAATGTGTTTATTCGCCTTTAAGATTGCGCAAAGCATCGGCATTGTGGGATATTATTGTGCCGACGGTTTGGCAGCTTTCCAGTTGCGGACAAGCGCCGCAGGTCTCGTGCTTTTTGGAAAAAGCACATTGTCTTATAGGGCAAAGTTTATCGCAGAACGGCGTTTTGACTCCGTCCACCCTGCAACCCTCACAGTTTATCATTTCGGGCGTAATCGGTACGCCGTTTAATTCCGACCAAAGCTTTGCCACCTTTTGCCTTAATTGGTTGTCGTTGTTGAGCGTGGC
>JAFLVH010000060.1 GCA_022508365.1 Clostridiales bacterium
TCATTACGTATAGTTTTTGTCGCCTGTCGAATTATATACTTCTTAATCGAAAGTTTACGTCTGAAAATAAAAGAAGTAACATCTATATTTTCCTACATAAAAACTGATTATTCGATAAATTGAAGTTTATCACCCCGTCCGTTTGTCATTCTGAGCGAAGCGAAGAATCTCATCTTTAATGGCGCAACCGCACCAGGTACTCAAAAAAATGTTGAGATTCTTCACTGTGCGCTGACACGCTTGTTCAGAATGACAAAACCGACTCTCCGCTAAATTATTGTTTAAGTACAGCGAGCCCATTAGGGAATAAAATGCCTATTTTATCTCGGACTTGAACTTGTCGCAAAAGTCCTTTAGTTCGGTCGCGTTGGTGTTTGACGAGGAAGATACGCCTTTTGTACCCGACAGCCTGGATATCTCGCCTATCATGCCGGATCTATCAAGCGGAGTCACGCTTGTTTCGGTATCGCCGCCAACCTCGGATTTTTGTATAAAATAGTGCCCGTCCGCCATTGCGGCTATCTGCGGCAAGTGCGTAACGCACAGCACCTGATGACCGCGCGAAAGCTCGGCAAGCTTTTTTGCAACGCAAAGCCCTATCGCGCCGCTTATGCCGGTATCCACCTCGTCGAATATCATAGTGCCGATGCTGCTTAAATCCCCGGTAACAAGCTTGATAGCCAGCATAAACCGAGACATTTCGCCACCGGATATTATCTTTATAAGCGGCAAAAGAGGCTGACCCACATTGGGGCTTAAGTAAAACTGAAAATTATCGAATCCGCCTGAGGTCACGCGCGCAGTAAAATCGCCGATTTCAGGCATATCGTCAAAGACGACCTCAAACGAAGAGTTTGCCATGCCCAAGTCGGCAAGCTCTGTCACAATGCGCTTTTGCATAGTGCCCGCGCCCTTCCTTCGCAAATCGGAAAGATTTTTACTGCTGTCAAACAGCGCTTTTTTGGCTTTTTCTTCCTTTATGCAAAGCTCTTCGTACAGCTCTGCGCCGCGCGACAGCCGCTCTACCTCCGCCTTTGCGTCCTTTAAAAACTTTTGCATAGCGTCATAGGCGCCGTACTTGGACTTTAGCGCGCGAAGCTTATCGAGCCGAGCTGACACCTCGTCCAATTCCTTTTCGCTGCCGTCCATATTGTCAAGCTCGTCCTTTACGCAAGACGCGATATCGTCTATCTCTATCGCAACCGAACGCAGCCTGTCATACAACGCGGAATAAGAGCTGCCCAGCGCGGAAATTCCGTCAAGCGCGCGCATCGCGTCGTCCACCGTTTCGGTCACGCTTTGATCGCCGTCGTCGAGAGCGGAGAAACACTCGGCAAGCGCGTTCTTTATGCGCTCGGACGCCATAAGCACATGCCTACGGTCCAACAGCGTCTGCTCCTCGCCCTCTTGGACATTTGCAGAAGTGATTTCCTCTATTTGGTATTTAAGTATATCTATACGCTGTGCGCGCGCCGTTTCGTCGCCGAGCGAATTAAGCTCAGCACAGATTTTTTTGTACTCGTCATAAAGCTCTTTTTGCTTCTTTAGCGGCGCGCCGTCAGACTTGAACACATAGTAATCGAGAATTTTTTTCTGCTCGGATATTTTCATCAACGATTGATATTCGTTTTGCCCGTAAATATCCACATAGTTTTGCATAAGCTCGCGCAGCATGGCGGTGGTCATCTGCTTGCCGTTGACCCGTATGTCGTTTTTGCCGTCGCGGTAGAACTTGCGCGTTACGATAAATATCCCGTCCTCGCAGTCTATGCCGATATTTTCGAGCGGCGCGCTGTCGGTAAAGTCAAACACGCCCTCCACATATCCGCTTTCCGCGCCGAACTTAAGCAGCGACTTGTCATACCTGCCGCCCACAAGCAGCATCAGCGAATCCACAATTATGGATTTGCCTGCACCAGTCTCGCCTGAAAACACGTTAAGCTGCGAGTTAAATTCTATCTCCAAGTGCTTTATAAGCGCAAGGTTATGTATGACTATCCTCTGTAACATCAGTCCTCCGTAGCCGACCAAGCGTTGAGCTTGCCGAGCACGCGCGAGTAAAAGCTTGTTTTGCTGAACCTGACAAACAGTGCGCTCATATCCCAGCCTGTGACCGAAATAGTCTTGCCACATTCCAGTCCGCCAATATGCTCGCCGTCCACATAGATTTCCGCATCGCCTTGACCGTTGTTTTTAAGCTCGATATTCTCAAACGACCCGACAACAATCGGTCTGGTGCGCAGCGTGTGCGGATTGATGGGAGTAAGCGCTATAACCGGCGTATTGGGGCCTATTACAGATCCGCCTGCCGAAAGCGAATACGCCGTGGATCCGGTGGGCGTGCAAGCTATGTAACCGTCGCACTTAAACCTATCCAGCACCTCGCCCGCAACGCGCACTTCCATAGCAATCATTCTTCCACTACCCGATTTTATCACAACATCGTTTAACGCATAAAAATGATCGCTTCCGCAAGTGGCGTCAATAAGCGCGCGGCGCTCCAAAAAGTAGTCATGCGACAAAATTCTATTAAGCGCGGATTCTATTTCGCTCGGTTGGACCTCGGTCAAAAATCCGACCGAGCCCATATTTACACCCAAAATCGGCACGCCTTTTTTTGCGCTGTCCTTTGCTATGCGCAGTATCGTTCCGTCACCGCCCACGGACACTATAAGTCCGTATTGTCCGTCCGCGCTATACTTTTCGGCGGCAATGCCGCATTTTTCGGCGGCGGCAAACACCATTGACTGGACTTTGCCGTCAGGGTCTTTTATTGGATTGGAATACACACCGATTTTCATAAGTACATTATATCCTGTTTTGCTCTATTATTCAAGGCTTTTTGCTATGTTGATAATGTTTTCCGCGGTAATTCCCGAGCCGGCAAGCGACGATGAAATATCGCGGTCGTCAATAAACACGTCGTCGTGTGCGAGAATAGCGCATTTACATTGCATGCCGCGCGAATTAAGATAGCCTAAAACGCTCATGCCGAATCCGCCAAGCCGAATATTGTCCTCTACGGTTATCACAATATTACCCTTTTTGTTGATGCCGTCCAAGTACTCGGTGTCGAGCGGCTTTACAAATCGCGCGTTTACAATATTAAGCTTTTTTTGTTCGCCCGATTTAAAAGCAATATCCAGCGCGCGACCGCCCTCGCACAACACAAATACTTTAGATTCTTTATGCGCGGACATAACTTCCCACTTGCCGTAAACAATCTCTTTATGCTCTCTGACGTTTTCGTATGACTTTGGATAGCGTATTGCAAGCGGTCCGTCAAACAAAAGCGAAAACTCAAGCATGCTCCTAAACTCTTTTCCGTCCGTGGGACACATGACCGTCATGTTGGGTATGGGAAGCAAATAGCTGAGATCAAACACGCCTTGGTGCGTCACACCGTCCGCGCCCACAACGCCGGCGCGATCCACGCAAAATGTGACGGCATGATTACCTATGCACACGTCATGGACAATCTGATCGAAACCGCGTTGTAAAAACGTGGAGTATACCGCAAAGTACGGCTTTAGCCCCCCGGCCGCCATAGCCGCGCAATAAGTGACGGCATGCTCCTCGGCAATACCTACGTCCTTAAACCTATCGGGATGAGAAATGGCAAACTTTTCCAGTCCCGTCCCTATTGCCATAGCCGCCGTGACCGCCATGACGCGGTTATCACGCGAAGCGGCTTCGCTCAAAAAATCGCCCAAATCCTTCGAAAAATCATTGCCGGACATTGCGCCCACCGAGGAAATGCCGTGCGAATGCTCGGGGTCTGTCACCGCGCTTTTAAGCCCATGTCCCTTGTCGGTGATTATGTGTACGATTGACGGGCCGCGTTTCTTTTTCACCTGATTGAAGGTGCGAATGAGCTCGCGCACGTTGTGTCCGTCAAAAGGTCCGTAATACGATATGCCCATCTCCTCAAACATTTTATTGGAAAGAACTATGCGCTTTAACAGTACTTTGCTCTTATCCATGACGTGCAAAATACCGTCACCGAAGATGGGTATTATGGACACGGCACGTTTAATCTCGTTTTTCATGCCGACGTACTTTTTGCTGACGCGGAGGCGTGTCAAGTACTTACTCATTGCCCCGACGTTTTTGCTGATGGACATATTGTTGTCGTTAAGCACAATAGTGATGGGAAGCCCCTCGCTGCCTATCGCGTTTAACGCCTCGTACGCCATGCCGCCGGTAAGCGCGCCGTCGCCGATTACCGCGACAATATCGGTATCGGAGCCAAGCTGCCGCGCCGCCTCCGCAAGGCCGAGCGCAACCGAAAGCGACGTTGAGGCGTGCCCTGCCGTAAATGCGTCGCAATCGCTCTCTTCGGGCTTAGGGAATCCGGAAAGTCCGCCGTTTTGCCGCAGGCCGGAAAACGCTTCGCTTCGACCTGTCAATATTTTGTGCGTGTAAGATTGGTGTCCAACGTCAAAGATAATCTTGTCTTTGGGACAGTCGTATACATAGTGCAAAGCTACAGTAAGCTCCACCGTGCCCAAATTGGACGCCAAATGTCCGCCGTTTTTTTCTACGACGTTAATAATGCGCTCACGCAGCTTAGCACAAAGTCCGTCAAGCTCGCTAATATTAAGCCGTTTCAGGTCGGACGGCGTTGTGATCTTGTCGTAGTCCACTGTCAAATAATAATGAGTCTGTTAAGTATTTCGCGCAAAAAACCCGTCCGTTCGCGCAGCGGCTCCAAGGCGTCCGCCGCGTCGTTTAAAAGCGTGTTTAACATCTTTTTCGCCTCGTCCAAATCGACGTAGTTCATTATGCTTGTGCTTGTTATTTTTTGCCCTTCGATATATTCGGAAATATCATCGTATAGCTGGAACGCCTCGCCGAGCGAATCGCCGAAGCCGCACGCCAAAACATAGTTGAGTAGCAATCCGTCACTTGATATGCTTGATTCCGCTTCCGATAAGCTCTGCGGAGAAGTCTCAAACAACGCCTTGCATTTTTTGTAATCGAGATTATTCCCTAGCGCAAAGCCGCTTATACAGGAAAGCTTGATCAGCGCTCCCGTCTTGTGCCTGCACATGACAAGAAGATCGTCAAGATTGTCTATCTTGCCGTACAGATCTCGGTACTGCCCTTCGATAAGTCCCATGTCGCCGCACATGTCCTTAAACATAAAAAACGGACTGACTTCCATTGCCGGCGTGGGCATACTAAGTATGCGGTACGCCAAATCCAAAAGCGCGTCGCCGGCAAGCAGCGCCATGCCCTCTCCGTATTTTTTGTGTACGGTGGACTTGCCGCGGCGAATATCATCATTGTCCATGCACGGCATGTCGTCGTGAATAAGCGAATATGTGTGCAATATCTCAAGGCCGCAGGCGTACCTTAGTGCGTAATTATCGGCAGGAGAAAAAACATTGTGCCACTCAAGCATAAGCAGCGGGCGCAGTCTTTTTCCGCCCGGAAATAAAGCGTATTCCAATACTTCTTTAAACTCGGCGGAATAGTTGAGCTCGTCTAAAATCTTTTTGAGTTCGGCGTCTATCTGCTCCCTATATCCGTCCGCATATTTCTTATATTCCTCAAGCTTCATCGTTGTCACCAAACACCAAGTCGAGCTGTTTATTCAGCTCTGCAATGCGCGCGCTTAAAAGCCCTAAATCGTCAACACAACCCTTGGCGATTTTAAGTCCGCTTTCGTAAAGTGCGATGCTGTCCTCCAATGTGACGTCGGAATCGTTTTCAAGTCTTGCGACGATGCGTTGAAGCTCTGCTAATTTATTTTCAAAATCGCCGGAAACCGACGAAGGCTTTTTTTCTTTTTCCATGATTTTTATCTCCTTTACGTTTTTGCACCGCTTTTAACGTCTGTAATGCGCGCGCTTACCGCGCCGTCAGCAAACACAAGGTTTACTTCGTCATTCACTTTAAGTCCCGATATGCCCGACACACGCATGCCCTTTTTCAGAACTGCGGCATAACCGATCTTGATTATTCTGTGTGGGTCGAGCGCACCGAGTAACGCAGTAAGCTTGTCTGTTTTTTCTCGCGCCAACGTGTATTTTGCAGTCAACGCGGACATAAGTTTAGCGGCAGTGTCTTTAGCGCCGCGCTCGGCAGAAGTAAGTCTTGTGCTTATGTCGTGGCTCATTTTTGACGCCGTCACGCGAAGAGCGCCGTATTGCTTGCTTATTCTTGTGGACGCGGCGTACGTAGTCGCCTTGCCCAATCTGTTCAACTTAAGCACGCTTTTTTGAATCTTGCTTTCCGCAAGCATTCTTATTGCATTGGTGTAAGCAAACAAATCGGCTAAGATTGCGCCGGCATGTTCGTTTACTATATCGCCTGCTATGGACGGCGTGCCGGCGCGCGTACCTGCACAGAAGTCGCACAGCGTATAATCTATCTCATGTCCCACCGCGGAAATAACAGGTATGCGCGAGGTCGCCACCGCCACGGCAAGATTTTCGTCGTTAAACGCGTCAAGGTCCTCGTCACTTCCGCCGCCGCGACAGAGCACAATAGCATCAGTGTTGTGAGATTGGAGCTTTTTAACGGCGTTTGCCATTCTCGTTGCCGCGCCTTCGCCTTGGACTTTCACGGGAAATACTTCTATTGTGACAAACGGATTTTTGTCGTGAACAACGCGCATAAAGTCCCTTATTGCCGCGCCGTCCGGGCTTGTCACCGCCACCACGCGCACAATATACTTTGGCAACTGCGGTCTATCCGTAAAATATCCGAGGCCATCTAGCTTTTGCTTCAGCTCCAAAAGCTTGGTGTTTTTGTCGCCAACGCCTTGCAAAAAAAATTCGGAATACGTGAACGATACGGAACTTCTTTTTTCGTAAAAATTGACCGAGCCGCGCAACGCCACAAACGCGCCCTTTTCTATAATATCGCGCGACATAAAATGCACGCACCTGACCGAAAACTCGCCGTCCGACAATACCAAAAAAGTGTGTTTGTCCGAATACGATATGTCCGCCACCTCGCCGCTTAGCGTTATGTCGTGCAATAGCTCCTCGTCCTCAAACACACCTTTTATATATCTGGACAGCTGCGTTACGGTCATTTGTCTATTCATTGTTCGCTCCGTCCACCGTATTGCAAAGCAGCATTGCCACCGTCATCGGACCGACACCGCCGGGCACGGGCGTGATATATCCCGCAACTTCCTTTACGCCGTTAAAATCCACGTCGCCGCAAAGCCCGTCCGCCCCGCGGTTCATGCCTACGTCTATAACGACAGCGCCGGGCTTTACCATATCCGCGGTGATAAAATTGCTCTTGCCGACGGCAACAACCAAAATATCGGCAAGGCTTGTGATTTCTTTTAAGTTTTGCGTGCGGCTGTGGCATACAGTCACCGTCGCGTCATTTTGTAGAAGCAACGCGGCAACCGGCTTGCCCACAATATTCGACCGACCCACAACAACCGCGTGCTTGCCGGAAATGCTTACGCCTGTGGATTTGATAAGCTCTATTATTCCGCGCGGCGTACAAGCGACAGCGCCGCCTTTTTCGCCCAAAAACAGCTTGCCGGCGTTGACAGCGTGAAATCCGTCAGCGTCCTTTTGCGGTAAAATCTCACTAAGCACGGCGCGCTCGTCTATATGCTTAGGCAGCGGCAATTGCACCAAAATGCCGTCCACGTCGGGATCTTTATTCAGCTTGTGAACAAGATCGATAAGTGCGCTTTGCGATGTCGCCTCGTCAAAACAAAAGCTGAACGAACGGATATTGCATCTTTCGCACGCTTTAATCTTGTTGCTCACATACACGGCAGACGCAGGATCGTTTCCCACGCGAATAACGGCAAGCCCGACCTTGCGCCCCGATTTTTTCTCGAACTCGGTTGCGCGCACGCACAAGTCCTGTTTGATTTTTTCGGCTAATCCTTTGCCGTCTATTATTTCAGCCACTTGTCACCTCTTTAATGACCGAGGCGAGAATTCCGTTGATAAACGCATGACTCTTTACGTCGGAATAGGTTTTGGCGATTTCCACAACCTCGTTTACCACAACTGCCTCGGGCGTGTCGGTGAACTTAATTTCATAGCACGCAAGAAGAAGCAAAGCAAGATCGGTCTTGTAAATCCTGTCGTACTCATAGCCCTTGGCGTACTTTATAATCAAGGCATTTAGCTCGTCAATATGCTCCGCTATGCCCGTAGTTAAATCGTTTATATAGTTTATGGAATCGCTGTCGGCATCGTCGGACAAAAGCTCGTCACGCGTTTCCGCGTTGAACTGTCCGGTCATGACCATTTCGTAAGTGAGCTTAAACGCGATCTCACGCGCGGCGCGTCGTTTCATGTAGACTCCTAATGCTTTAAAAATTTGACCGAAATTATATTGATATTTATTACGCCCATTTTGTAGTCTGTCATGGTTTCCACCGAGCGCTTTATATTGTCCTGAACGCGGTACGCGATATCGGAACAGCTGACCTCGCTGTTCACCTCCAAATACACGTC
>JAFLVH010000061.1 GCA_022508365.1 Clostridiales bacterium
TTAATATTTGCTATATAAATGAAGCTAATAATGTATTGCAAAATGCAAGGACAGTATCAAATTCGGATTATGTTAGCTGTCCTATGATTATGTTTTCGTCAAACGGGAAGCAGATTGATAAATATTGGATTGAAAACCAGCAAAAATTTGCCGAGATAATGAATGCAAAACTTATTCGTTATGATTGCGGTCATTATATTCACTACTATAAAAGCGTTGAAATGGCAAACGAGATAAATAAATTCATAAATTCGTTTTAGCTTATCACTTCTCCACCATTACAAAGGCGCACCCGAAAGGATGCGTTTTTGCGTTGCGACGGAGATATGTGAATAGGATAACGAGAAGTGCGGCATTCCCACTATCTACACCAATCAGACCGCCTTAAGGCGTTTTTTGTTTGGCGAAAAAGTGTATTCTTCTTATTTTTAATATGCTTGAAAATGATGTATATGTATGGTATAATGTTAATTATGAAAAAGATTGATTTCGGCAATTTAAAAGCGGGTGATATGATAGAGCTTGGGGCTTATCCCCAGGGTGATGAGACGGATCCCGACCTTGTGCGCGCACTTAAGAAGATTTGCGGAGAGCCGCAGTTATTTGACGGTTCGCTATGGTATGATTATGACAATGCCAACGGATCCGCCATGTATGCGGATATAGAATATGCGGGCAAGCTCTATCGCATAGTATACAAGCATAGACACCGAAACAAGAAGTCGTTTTATTATAAAATCAACCGTTACCGCGACAGGCGGACTTACGTTTTTTTGTATGAGCCGATAGTCTGGCGCGTACTGAAAATAGAGGAGGGCAGGGCGCTGTTGTCCTCCCAAAAAGCGCTTGACGGGCAGGAGTTTTGTGTCCTGAAAAAGCGCAAGCCGGAGGAAAGGGACATCTGCCCGAATAATTACGAATACAGTTATATTAGGCGGTGGCTGAATAGCGTGTTTTACGAGACGGCTTTTTCCGATGCCGAAAAGTCGGCAATAGAAACCACAGTCGTAGACAATTCGCCGGAAACCACCAAGAACAAAGAGAATTATTTTGCATGCAACGACACCGAGGACAAGGTGTTTTTGCTTAGCTTTCAAGAGGCAAAAACGCTTTTTGCGGACAACAAGGACAGATATAAAAAGGCGACGGATTACGCCAAGGCGATGGATTGTTATGCTTATCCGACGCGCGACCCAAAGCTGAACAACGGCAACTGGTTGTTGCGTTCGCCGCAGTACGATAATGAAAACTATGTCCGAACAGTCGGCGACGGCGGCGGGTGCTCCCTCTCTCACAGACCTGCAGGTTTGCTCTATGCCGTTGTGCCCGCGGTCTACATAAAAATTTAAAAATGCGTTAAACCTTTTTTGTTCTGACACGGATTTGACGAAATTACCAAATTGACGATGGGGATAAAATGGATATTTTTCTGTATGTTGTAGGAATTATGGTGGCGGTGGCGGCGCTGATAGCGGCGCTTATCGTCACGATACTTTGCTATCTTAATTATTGCTCCAAGCACCCGATGCGAAAGCTGCGCGCGGAGATTTGCGTCGTGGCAATAGCGTGCATTTTCAGCTTGACCATTCGGCTGATAATAGGGTTTGCGTATCTGCCGCACGAATCCTTTGCCGGCGGCGTGGAAGCGGTCTGGCACGGAATACTTACCACCGTTGCCGGGCTGATGTTCGATTCGCCATCCGACCCTATTACATATCAGATGGAAAGCGGCATAGCGGTGTGTCTATATTACGGGCTTATTGCCTATGCCGGGTTTGTGTTTTTGTCGGTAGTCACCGTCGGGGTGAGCTATGATGCTTATTCGCTCATTCAGACCGCGCGCATGCGCAGCCGCAAAAAATGCACATATTACATATTTACTTCCATCACCAATGACAGTTTGGTTTTGGCAGAGGACATCAAGCGGCGCGAACAGAGCAAAAAGGGGCGTTCGCACGTTATAATATTCTTTGAGAACGGCGAGGAATCATTTTCGCGCAAAAATCCGCTCCACCGCAAAATAATGGAAAACGGGTTTTATTACTTTTCCGAACAGCGCCGCACGGACAAAGGCGCGCCTGTGTGCTTTTTGCAGCGGTTTAAGTTTAAGCAGAAGAATTGTGCGCTTGACGACGTGGGGGAAAGCCACAGCAGGCTGTTTTACGTGTTTGCGCTGGACGATTCCGGCGACTACGAGGGCGTTAACGCCGACGCGGTGTTTGACGACATGCGCGCCGCGCTCCGAACGTACGTTTACGAAAAGGACGGAAAAACCAAGGTAGGACTGCCAACCGTGCTCAATTACTATATCCTGACAAGCGGCGAGGTTAATTACGAAAGCTACGAACGGCGGTCAAACGAGATGATTTCCGCGCACCTATCCGGCCTGCCCGACGACTTTGAGCGCGACGGCGTAATCAAGCGGGACCCTGCCGAGCTTAAGGCATATATTGAGGCGCAGATTCAGATCAACGTAATCAGCGAGGCGACGCTATGCTCGCACAGTCTTGTTTTGGCGCGCAAGGCACACCTTAATGCGCTGGGGGACAGGGCGTTTGAGCTGGATTCCGCGCCCGACAAGGACGGAGCGTACCGCGTTGCGGTAATAGGTTTCGGTCTTACCGGCCAGCGCGCTATGGGCGAGCTGTACACGCACACGGCGCGGCTTGTCGAGCGTGACGACGGATATGTGCCCACGCAGTTTATCGCGGACATATTCGACACCAAAATACAGGACAAGTCCGGCATGTTCGCGTACAACCATCCGCTGTTTAGGTGCTTGGACGAAAAGGACCAGGCGATCTCCGACACAAAAGCGGTGATTGAGCGCGCCAAAGCGATAGACGGCAAGGCCATAGAAATTCTCTGTAACGAATACAAGGAAATGTCCGGCAAGAGCGACGGCGCGGCAAAAGAGTTTATCGAAAGCAGAATGGCGTTTCCCATTGCGGTAATGCACAAGGGCGATTGCTTCGGCTATCCGTTTTTGGGCAAGGAGGGCACGGAGACCGCCGTCACCGCCGCCGCAGGGCGAGGCATTCGCGATTACATAGTCGCGCTCGGCAACGACGAGAAAAACATAGACATGGCAAACACCATCATAGATAGCTTCAGAAGAACGCTGCTGGAGCAGGAGCTATCCGGCAAAAAGCCGAATCTTCCGCACATAAAAATTTACGTCAACGTAATCGACGAGCGAAACATCACGCTGCTAAACTGGCGGCGCGGCGTGGACGAGCGGCTGTTCACCCGTCCGTACACGACAGACAATTACGGCAATGTATGCGGCTGGCCGGTTTTGTCGGTGATTCCGTTCGGGTTCCGCGAGGAAATGTATTCTTATTCCACGTTTATAGAGGACTACAGAGAGCGGCTGTACAATTACGGCTACAATCTTTTAAGTGGCTTAATAAGCGCCAAAACGAAAGAAGACAGATTGAAAAGAGAAAGCGAATACAAAGAGTTTAAAGACAACCTCGCCAGGGACTACAACGCCTACCGCAGCAGCGAAAAGGTGATTGACGACTGGAAAAAAATACCGCAGTTTTTGCGGCTGTCAAATACTTCCGCGCTCGATTTTGCCGTTAACTATTATAAATACAGACAGCAAAAATTCGCCGAGCCGTCCGAGGAGGAGATGAAATATTTGGCAAGACTGGAGCATGAGCGCTGGGTCAGGTTTTTTATATCGCACGGTTGGGGATACGCCACTTACAATAAAGATGAAGACTTTTCCGAGATGTCCAAGCAGGAAGAGAAAGCGAAACGTGCCAAGAACAAGGAGCGCTACAGAGGGGTCAGACAGCACAACTGCCTTTGCCCGTTTGACGAGATGCTCGACAGAGATACCAAAAAATACGACCGCGGCAACGTGGAATTGGGCTTTATTAAAGGAATTGTCTTCGGCAAATCGGTTGACGTGTCGGTAATGGGCGACTCCATTTCCACATACGATGGATCCAATCCGTACGGATTCCCTGTTTACTACTATGGCAAAAGGCTTATAGACAACGAGATGGACAGCGTGGACGATACCTGGTGGAAACAGGTGATAGACGGCGTGGACGGCGAGCTGCTTGTCAACAATTCCTATTCCGGCAGCACCGTCGCAGGCGAGGACGACTCCTGCGCAAGCTCTGCGGCGCGGTGTAACGGGCTTGGGGATTCGCCCGATATTATTTTGATCTACATGGGCACAAACGACCGCGGTGTAAAAATCGAAATCGGCACGGACGAGCCCGACAACAGCAAAAAGTTTTTCGGCGCGTACCGCAAAATGCTTAGACAGCTTAAGCAAAATTACCCTTCGGCAAAAATAGTGTGCGCAACCCTGCTTAACGGAAGAAAGAAGTTCCTTAAGGAAAACGAACCGCTGTTTTTGCCGAGCGAGGAAGGATATAACGACGCGATAAGATTGGCGGCAAAACGTGAAAACTGCGTTTTGGCTGACCTCGCCAAGTTTGGCAAGCGTTACGAAACCCTTGACTACGTTCACCCCACTCAAGACGGACACAGGCTGATGGCACAGCTCTTTTTGCAAAGCCTGTTGCCTCAAATTTAGGATAATAAATATGATTAAAGCAATACTGTTTGATTTGGACGGCACGCTGTTGCCGCAAGACCAGGATAAATTCACCGCCGAGTATTTTAGACTGCTCGGCATTCACCATGCAAAGTGCGGACTTGATCCCAAGCTCACGGTGGACAGCGTGTGGCAGGGCACTTATGCCATGCTAAAGAATAACGGCGAGGACACCAACGAGAATGTCTTTTGGCGCGTGTTCGAGCAGGTGTTCGGAAAAAGCAAGGCGGAGGTAAAGCCGCTGTTCGACCACTTTTACGCAAATGACTTTGACGAACTGAAAAAGATTTGCTCCTTTACGGAAAGCGCGGCGGCGGCAGTGTCGGCGGCAAAAGATTGCGGCGTGCCGATTGTGCTTGCGACAAACCCGATATTCCCCATAGAGGCGCAAATAAAGCGTGTGCAGTGGGCAGGCGTCAATCCCGAAGATTTTGCGCTTATTACATCTTATGAGAACTCGCACTTCTGCAAGCCGCGCACCGAATACTACACGGACATAGCAAACACTCTCGGCGTAAAACCGGAGGAATGCGTCATGATAGGCAACGACACCTCGGACGATCTTTCCGCCGCAAAAGTAGGCATGCAGGTGTTTTTAGTCACAGACTGCCTAATAAACAAACCGAATATAGACTTATCCGCTATTCCCCACGGCGGCGCGGATAAACTCATAGAGTTTATTAAATTAAGAATTAAGAATGCAGAATGAGATTGTCCCGGTCATTTCTATTTATACGTGACAGAGAAATTAAATAATAGATAATTAATAATAGACAATAAAACAAAGCGGCGAAAAGTATTTCCACCGCTTTTTTATTTCTTATCTCTTATTTATTATTTTAGGCACGTTAAACGCAGCCTAGGGTGCAAGCTTGCTCAAAAATTCGGGGAAGGCTATTCGCCAATATATTTCGTTGTGCGTGGCGCCCTTAACATAGTTTTCTATTATGTCGGACGCGCTGAAGCCTACCGCCGTCAATCCGCTTTTTATTCTTTGCGTTTCGGGGAGTAACATGTCCTCAAGGTCGCGGTCCTCTTTGCCGCAGTATACATATACCTTCGGCTTGCCGACGGAGAAGTCTTTGTTTCTGTAAAAGTTTGTCCAGGCGGCATTTTCGAATATTCCGTTGGCAGGGGAGAACGCGCCGATATAGCCGTAAAGGTCGTTGTCCCTAAGCCCCAGATAGTACGCGCCGAGACCGCCCGACGATGAGCCTGCAATGCCGGTATGCTCCCTGCTTGTGTCCACCGAATAGTTCTTTTCTACATACGGCATGACAGTTTCCTTTATAAAGTTGCCCAGCTCGTCAAGCTTACCGTTTTTAAAATCGCCGTAATTCGAGCCGCCGAGATAGGTCTGTTTGCCAAAGCTCAAGCTCATGGTCAATTCCTGATCTCTGTGCCCGTCCGCATTGTCGATGCCGACGATTATAAGTCCGTTTCCGCCGTTGCTTACAAGGCTTGTCACCGCAACGTCCGCCTGCCAGCGCGGAGGGTCGTCTTTTGCTTGTGCTCTCGCGCCTGTTGCCGCCTCAAACAAGTGCTGTCCGTCAAACACAAACAACACGCCGTATTTTTTGGTTTTGGTGTAGCCGGGTGGGGTGTAAATGTAAAGCTTCTTTTGTTTGGTGGAAATATAGCTTAAATTGGTGTTGTCGGTGAGAGTAATTGTTTCCACTTTGCCGTAGTCGTCCGTGTTCATGGTAAAAGTCCCGTCCTGTCCGAAGTACCCGCTTGTCGCGCCGCTTACAACCAAATCCTTGGTCTGGCTCGATCCGCCGTTGTTGAATATAATTCTGTCGTATTGCGAGTAATTTACGTCAATCTTGTATTGCTTTTCGCCGTAGCCCGAGGTGCCGAATTGGGTCAGCTTTTCGCCCGGCCAAGCGGTCTTTTTTGCTTCGGTCTTGTAATTCCACACGTACGCGTAAACGTTGGTCCAGTTTCCGCTGTTGGTGTAATACACGGTGGTCGTAGTGCCGCCGGGGACGGCGGAAGCAAACGGAATGTTATCGTCGTTGTCCTCGCCGGGATTAGGCTGTTGCTCATCTTCGCCGGGATTGGGCTTCTGTTCTTCCTCACCCGGATTGGGTTTTTGCATGTCGTCGTCGCCGCCTGGATTGGGGTTTTGCGTGTCATCGTCCTCGCCTGGTTTAGGGCCCTGACCATCTTCATCGGGAACGGTGGTGCCGTGGTTGCCGCCGGGCGGTGCTATTTCCAGATTTGCGCAGCCGCACAAGCAGCCGAAAACGGCAAATATCATCATCAAAATCGCTATTAATACAGACAAGTGTTTTTTCATGATAAACCTCAAAAATATTATATATCAAACCCCGCTCGTTAGTCAACCCCTTTATGAAAAACGCACCTCATAGGGTGCGATTTAATTGGATTTGAAACAACCGAAACAAACTATATATATTACAGTAACCCGTCAATATTAAGGCCGTAAAAGTCTTTCATAAGCATATATATAAGCGCCATGCGAGTGGGGATGCCGTTGTGCGCCTGCTTAAAGTAAATGCTGCGCGGATCGTCGTCGAGCTCCGGGGAGATTTCGTCCACGCGAGGGAGGGGATGTAAAAGATATGTGTTTTCGGAAAAGCGCGCAAAGTTAGCTTTATTCAGTATCAGTTCCTCTATCTTCAGATTGTTTTCCTCAAGCCGCTCAAGCTGCACGCGCGTTTGGTACAAAAAGTCTATATCGGACGGAATGTCGGAAAAGGACTTGCATTCTACGTACTTAACGTTTCGCTCTTTAAGAAAATCCTTGTAATATTGCTGCAGCTCCAATCCCTTTATGGAAA
>JAFLVH010000062.1 GCA_022508365.1 Clostridiales bacterium
CAACCGCTGTGCGCGACGAGGCCATGCTGTCGCTGTTTTTGGGCACAGGCATCCGCATAAGCGAGTGCGTGGGGCTCAACCGCACCGACATAAACTTTTCGGACAACAGCTTTGTCGTCACGCGCAAAGGCGGCAACACGTCCATACTCTATTTTTCGGACGAGGTGGCGGACGCGCTCCGCAAATATATTGACTGGCTTGACAATCAAATAGCAGAAGGCACGCCGTTCGGCAAGCGCGTGTTCGACCGTGACGCGCTGTTTATATCCGGCAAGGGCGGACGCATGACGCCGCGCGCCGTGCAGCTGATGGTAAAAAAGTACGCCAAGGTCACTACCCCGTTTAAAAAGATAACGCCGCACAAGCTTCGCAGTACGTACGGCACCAACCTCTATCACGAAACGCACGATATCTTTGTCGTGGCGGACGTGCTCGGTCACACCGACGTAAACACCACGCGCAAGCATTACGCCGCAATGAGCGACGATATCCGTCGCGGCGCGGTCAGCAAGGTCAAGCTGCGCGACAAGGATCCCACCGACGAGGACGACGATGAATAACGATATATCGAATGTGCTTGACAATACGGAAAGAAGCAGGCTTGCCGACGTATATCTGTCCTTTTTGGATATGAATTTAAACGATATCGCTTACCGCTACTTGAAAAGCGCGGTCATACTCTCGGCGTTATGCTTTGACGATATGGAAGAGGTTTACTCCGCACTGGAAAAAGAAAACGGCGTATCGGCAGAGCAAATAGCCGGCTCGATTGACGAAGCGATTGAAAACCTGCCCGAGCCTGTCGAGGACTTATTCAACAAGGCATACTGCGAGGACGATATGGGATTTATGCCTCACCACAAAACAACGGACAACATAATCGCCTTCCTCGGCAAAACATTTTTATATATACTGGAAACAAACTATCCTTTACTTCTTTTGAAAAAGAAGTAGGGTCATTTGATTACTTTACTTTATATTATACAAATAATGCCGCGCTATCAATGATAGCGCGGCATTAATCTAAAAAATTCTTCCTTTTTTATAATTCTTAATTAATCTTTTTCGTATCAATCTCTTCGCGAATCATGTGATAGAATTCGTCAAAGGTCATGGCGCCCATATCGTCGTTGCGGTGGCGGACGGATACAAGATTTTGCTCGGCTTCCTTATCGCCTATTATCAGCATGTACGGCACCTTATCAACCTGCGCCTCGCGGATTTTGTATCCGATTTTTTCGTTGCGGACGTCGCTTGTCGCCAGTATGCCGCGGCGGCTTAGCTCGTTTTTAATGCTTTCGCATTTTTCAGCCGTGCGCTCGGTAAGCGACATTACGCGCACCTGTTCGGGCGAAATCCACAGCGGAAACGCTCCGCCGAACTTTTCTATAAGAAGCGCAAGCGTGCGCTCGTAGCAGCCTATTGAACTGCGGTGGATTATATACGGCGTGCGTTTTACACCGTTTTCGTCCACATACGTCATATCAAACTTTTCGGCGAGGAACATATCCACCTGTATGGTGAGCAGCGTGTCCTCTTTGCCGTATACGTTGCGCGACTGAATATCCAGCTTGGGTCCGTAAAAAGCCGCCTCGCCTATACCCTCCACGTACTTGACGCCGAGGTCGTCGAGGATTGTCTTCATTGTCGTTTCCGCTTCCTTCCACTTTTTGGGCTCCTGGATATACTTGTCTTTGTCCTTGGGATCCCAACGTGAAAAACGATAGAATATGTCGTCGTGCAGGCCGAAGATGTTAAGCATATACTCGCAAAGGTCCAAGCAGCCCTTAAACTCTTCCTCGAGCTGTTCGGGTGTGCAGATTATATGCCCTTCGGCAAGCGTGAACTGCCTGACGCGCGTGAGTCCGTGCATCTCACCGCTAGACTCGTTGCGGAACAGCGTGCTAGTTTCGTTATAGCGGCACGGCAGATCGCGGTAGCTCTTAAGCCCGTTTTTGTATATCATGTACTGGAACGGACAGGTCATCGGGCGGAGCGCAAGCACTTCGTCGTCCATGACCTGGTCGCCTATAATAAACATGCCGTCGCGGTAATGATCCCAGTGTCCGCTGAGCTTGTAAAGGTCGCTCTTTGCCATGTACGGCGTCTTGGTCAGCATGTAGCCGCGCCGCGCTTCCTCGTCCTCCACAAAGCGCTGCATGGTCTGTATCATCTTTGCGCCTTTCGGCATAAAAAGCGGCAGACCCTGACCTATGCGCTCCTCCGTCATAAACAGCTGCATATCCCTGCCCAGCTTGTTGTGATCGCGCTTTTTGGCTTCGGCAAGCTTTGTCAGATACTCCTCCACCTCGGACTTCTTTTCAAACGCAACGCCGTAAATGCGCGTAAGCATCTTGTTGTGCTCGTCGCCCTTCCAGTACGCGCCGGCTATCTGAATCAGCTTTACGTGCTTTACCTTACCCGTGCTCGGAAGGTGCGGGCCTCTGCACAAATCCACAAACTCGCCCTGGCGGTAGAACGTTATTTTACTGCGCGCAGGCAGCTCCTCGATAAGCTGCATCTTATACACCTCGTTATAGCCCTGCATCTGCGCCATGGCGGCTTTGCGCGACACCACCTCGCGCTGTATCGGCAGATCTGCGGCGATAATGCGCTTCATCTCGTTTTCCACCGCGACAAGATCGTCCATGGTGATTGCAAAGGGCAAATCCACGTCGTAGTAATAGCCCGTAGCCGTCGCAGGACCTATGGCAAGCTGCGCCGCGGGATAAACCGCCTTTATCGCCTGCGCCAAAATATGCGACGCGGTGTGGCGGTAAACCTCGCGCCCCTCCTCGTCGCGGTACGTCAATATCTCAAGCGTACTATCGCCGGTAATCGGGCTTTTAAGATCAACAAGCTCGCCGTTGACCTTGGCGACAAGCGCCGCGCGGGCAAGCCCCTCGCTAATGCTCTTTGCTACCTGCTCGGCAGACGTACCGTTTTCCACTTCTATGACGCTACCGTCTTTAAGCGTGAGTTTCATATACTTCCTCCAAAAGAAAAATCCTCAACAAAATTATGTTAAGGACGATAATTACCGTGGTTCCACCTTAGTTCGCGCCTAAATCCCGGCGCCTCGTTTTCTTGCATACTGCAAGCAGTTTCCGCTTTTGCGCAGTGGTTTCGCTTGGTGCACCCCACTACAAGGTTTTCAGCTACCCCTTGCTCTCTGTAAGTCTCATGCACGGCTACTTGTCTGCTACGGAATATTCGTGTGTTTTGGTAGTTTAACACCAAAATAAAAGTTTGTCAAGCAAAAAACAACGCTTTTTTGTCCGTCGAACTTTGCCGATAGAAATTATTTTTTGCCTGCGGCATACTTGCGGCTTTCAATTTTTGACTTGATTCCGCTGACCACGACAAAAAGCACAAACATAAGACAGGCAATAGCTATCCACACAGGGATGCCCCAACCCGAAAACGGGATAACGCCGCTGCCTAGGTACGCCGTCAGCCCTATCATCACTGGGCGCGTCACAAGGCATATCACAGTAAAGTATGTATATGACATTGTAGTTATTCCGGCTATCATGCACAGCATGTCGTCGGGAAACGCCGGAAAGAGCAGCATGATTATAAACAAAAACCTACCCTTTTCGTTCATGATTTTTGCGTACTTTTCGGTGTTTGCCTCCCCGAACATCCAGTTGCACAGCTTTCGCCCAAACACCTTGCCAAGCATGAACGAAATTAGCGAGCCGATAATCGTGCCTATCACCGACAGAATAAAACTGGTTGTCGCGCCGAATATGGCAACCCCTAGCAGTATGGTGACCGCCTCGGGTATGGGCAACACCACCACCTGAAAAACAGTCAGTCCGATGAATACCGCAACGCCCCAAAATCCGCTGCCGCGTATGTACGATGCGAGCGCCGAAAAATCGGAAAACTTTTCCGATAATCCTGTGGTGTAATACAGTACATAGCACGCAACAACTACCGCCGCTACCACGGTGACAACAAGCAATGTGCGCGAAAAATGCTTATATTTTTCCTTGTCTACAGCGCAGTATAAAACCGGCAAAACACTCAGAGCTGAAACGGATATGTAATAAAGAATGTCGCTCCGCGCTTTCATAAATATTTCGCACAGTATGACGGTGCCTATGCCGACAAGACAGACGACAATGTCAATCAGCGTCGATTTTACTTGAGCCTTCACGCTATATATTATGCGCAGAAAATGTAGAATAAATTAAGGCGGCAAAGTTATTCGCTATCGAGCTTCTTAATTTCCTCGCGTGCGGCTTTGTCGCAGCGGTTGTTGTACTCGTTGTCCGCGTGTCCCTTTACCTTGATAAACGTAACGTCATGCTCGGTCAAAAGAGCGCTAAGCTGTTGCCAAAGGTCTTGATTTTTCACAGGCTTGTTATCCGCCGTACGCCACGCATTGTTTTTCCAGCCGTTAAGCCAATTAAGCTCTATTGCGTTTACAAGATATGCGGAATCGGAATACAGCGCAACCTTGCACCTTTCTTTTAGCGCGGATAGCCCGGCTATGGCGGCATATACCTCCATGCGGTTGTTGGTGGTCTGCACTTCCCCACCGGAGATAAGCTTTTCTCTGCCGCCGTACATGAGAATCGCGCACCACCCGCCCTTGCCGGGATTGCCGCTGCATGCACCATCCGTATATATTTCCACTGTTTTAAGCATAATTACATTTCCTTTTTTAGCCGCTCCCCTGCCAAAACACAAAACCACCCTTTCGGGTGGTCGTGTTTTGGCAGGGGAGACGCGACTCGAACACGCGACCAACGGTTTTGGAGACCGCGACTCTACCAACTGAGCTACTCCCCTAAGCAACAATATTCTATCATTTTAATTAAATAAAGTCAATGATTTACGCGCGGTTTATCAAAAAAATATGAATGGCGATTTATTACTTTAACCCGCGCTTTATTCCTTGCGCGGACAGCGCGTGGCAGATAGCCGCGGCAAGCGCGTCGGCGGCGTCGTCCGGCTTGGGCGTTTCCTTTAGTCTAAGCAGTGAACGCACCATGTACTGCACCTGCGTCTTGGCGGCAGTGCCGTTGCCGGTGACGGTGGACTTTATCTGGAGCGGCGTGTATTCAAACAGCTTGTCGCACATCTTGGCGCAAGATAAAAGCACCACTCCGCGCGCCTGCGCCACCTTAATGCCTGTTGTGATGTTGGTGTTAAAAAACAACTCCTCCACCGCTATTTCGTCCGGCTTGACCTCGCTCAAAAGCTCCGTCACCTGTTTTTCTATTTGCAACAGCCGCGCGGTTGTAGACAGCTTGGACGACGTTTCTATCGCGCCGTAATCGAGAGGAATCAGCTTTCCGTTTTCGCTTTCTATTATTCCGTACCCGACTATAGCGTAGCCGGGGTCGATACCGAGTATTCGCATGTCACTCTCCTATCTATATAATGAAGTAAGCACGGAAAAGTTTTTCAGCCGATTTTTTACCGCTTTATAGTTTGGCACGTACTTTTGCACAAGCTTCCAAAAATCATAGCTGTGGTCGTGGTGTACGGTATGGCAAAGCTCGTGGATCATAACGTAATATACAAGCTCGTCGTCAAGCATGATAAGCCGCCAATTAAGCCGTATGTCGCACATTCCGTCGCAGTTGCCCCACTGCGTCTTGGCGTTGGTCAAAGCAAAGGAAGCGTAATGTATGCCGACAGCGGCGGATATGCGGTACAGCTTGTCTGACAGCTCGGAAAGCGCGAGCTTTTTGTACATATTGGCAATAGCTTTATCCCGCTTTTCCGGTGTGTCGCACTTGATAGGCAAATGCACAACCGAACCGTTTATCACCGCCTTGGCGCACGCTGTGGGCACTATAGGCAAAACCATGCCGTGATAAAGCGCCGAAGATCCGTTCATTATGGGCGCAAGCGCGGCGGTTTTAGCGTTGTACTCCCGCACCTTTTTGGTTATCCAAAGCGCCTTCTCCGCCAAAAAATCCTCTATGTACGGAATGGATAGCTTAAGCGGCGCCTTAACTATGACTTTACCGTCCTTGACTGTTACGGCAAGTGTTTTGCGTTTAGAGCGCTCTAACTTATAATCCATGTTCTATATCCGTAGGTTTAACGTTGTCAGTGTACTCGCGGCGAGTGCGCATATCCTTGATAAAATCACCGTACTCATCGTGCATAATCGCTTCCCTTATGCGCTCGGTAAGCTTGGTCAAATAGTAAAGGTTGTGGTAGGAAATAAGACGCGCTCCCAGCACCTCGCCTGTGTTTATAAGGTGGCGGAGATAGCTCTTGGAAAAGTGCGTGCAAGTGTAGCAATCGCAGTGCTCGTCAAGCGGAGAAAGGTCCTCCTTGTACGCGGCGTTTCGCACCGTCACCTTGCCCGCGCTTGTGTACGCAAGCCCGTTACGCGCCGTCCTCGTCGGCAGCACGCAGTCAAACATATCTATACCGCGAAGCACCCCTTCCGCAATGCAGTCGGGACTGCCCACACCCATGAGATAGCGCGGCATATTGTCCGGGTATTCGGGACGCAATACGTCAAGCATTTTGTACATGATATATTT
This sequence comes from Clostridiales bacterium, assembly GCA_022508365.1. GTDB lineage: Bacteria > Bacillota > Clostridia > Christensenellales > Pumilibacteraceae > Anaerocaecibacter. The sequence continues at coordinate 6,522 of JAFLVH010000062.1, forward strand.
AGGCTCGCCCACCGACAGTCCGCCTATCGCTATTCCGCACTTAGCATAAGGCAGAGTTTCACGCAGCGACTGCTTTCTCAAATCCTCGTACATGTTGCCCTGCACAATGGGAAACAGCATTTGATTGTCATTCTTGTGGTGGTTGTAACAACGCTCCAGCCACCTTGTCGTGCGCCGCAACGCTCTTTCGGCGTATGTCTTGTCGCAATCGGGTTTGCTGCATTCGTCAAACGCCATGATAATATCGGCGCCCAACGCGTTTTGAATATCTATCGATTTTTCGGGCGTAAAAAAGTGCTTTGACCCGTCGAGGTGCGAATTAAACTCCACTCCGTCGTCCGTTATCTTGTTTAGCTTGGCAAGCGAAAAAACCTGAAAGCCGCCGCTGTCGGTGAGTATTGGCTTATTCCAGTTCATAAACTTGTGCAAGCCGCCGTTAAGCTTGACTATTCCCTCGCCGGGGCGCATGTACAGATGATACGTGTTGGCAAGAATAATCTGCGCGCCAAGCTCCTCAACGTCGCGCGGCGTCAGCGTCTTTACCGTCGCCTGCGTTCCGACAGGCATAAACACGGGAGTCTTTATCACTCCGTGCGGAGTGGTGAACTCGCCCACCCTCGCGCCCGTCTGCTTGCAAACGTGTATTTCCTTAAAAGAAAATTTTTCCATTCTGTACCTGTAGATTGATATTTATATGGTTATTGAAAGAATAGTTGTTTCTTTCAAGAAGCGAGCAAGAGCAGGAAGTCCGAGCGTCGACCGACGGGAGTGTAGACCCACC
>JAFLVH010000063.1 GCA_022508365.1 Clostridiales bacterium
TTCATATCGCGGCGAGCGGCCTGCTCTGCCTTTTTGATAGCTTCGGGGACCTCGGTGGCCTTGCCCATGCCGATGCCGACCCTGCCCTTGCCGTCGCCCGCAACCACGAGCGCCGCAAAGCTGCTGTTGCGACCGCCCTTAACCACCTTGCTTACCCTGCGGGTAGTGACAAGCTTGGTCTTGATGCCGTCGTCGACAACGTCTTTTTCTCTATCTCTCTTTTTTCTGAATTCTTCGCGTGCCATGGTGTTCTCCTAAAACTTTAGTCCCGCAGCGCGTGCTGCGTCCGCAAGTGCCTTAACTCTGCCGGTGTAAAGGTATCCGCCGCGGTCAAACACCACTTCGGTAATGCCCTTGCCCATCGCCTTTTTGGCGACGTCGCCGCCGACAAACTCGGCCTGCTGGGTTTTGGTCTTGCCTGCAATGTCCGCGCCCTTGATGAGCGTGCTGCTGCTGCAAAGGGTAACGCCCTTTACGTCGTCTATGACCTGAGCGTAAATGTGGCTGGTCGAACGGTAAACCGCAAGACGAGGACGAGCTGCCGTACCCTTGAGGTCATGGCGCAACCGCGCATGACGCTTCATACGAATTTTATTTTTGTCGATCTTCTTAATCATTTGCCACTCTCCTATTTCTTGCCTGCGGTCTTAGCCTCTTTGCGGAGGACAACCTCGGTGCTGTAATGCAGGCCGTAGCCGTGGTACGGTTCCACCGGACGCTTGGACTTGATTTGCGCGGCGACCTCGCCCACAAACTCCTTGTCGATGCCGCTGACAACAATGGTGAGCGGATCGGGGCAGGCGATGGTGACGCCCTGCGGTATGGAGTATTCAACGGGCTTGCTGTAGCCGATGTTCATGACAAGCTTGCCGCCTGTGACTGCGCACTTGTAACCTACGCCCGCCACGATAAGCGTCTTTGTAAACGCCGTCTGAACGCCCGAAACCATGTTGGCAATGAGCTGACGGTACAGACCGTGATAAGCACGGGTCTGCTTGTCGTCGTTAGCGCGCTCCACCTTGACCACGCCGGGCTCGATGACCACGCTGATATCCTTGCACTTGATTTCTTGCGAAAGCTCGCCGAGCTTACCTTTAACCGTGACAACGCCGTTTTCAAACGTGACGGTTACGCCGGCGGGCACGTCTATATGTTTTCTGCCAATACGCGACATTTTTTGCCCTCCTCTCCTACCATACATAGGCGAGCACTTCGCCGCCTACTTTGAGCTCGCGCGCTTTTTTGTCAGTCATGACGCCGCGCGAAGTGGAAATAATAGCAATCCCGTAGCCGCCGAGCACCTTGGGCAAATCCTGTGTGCCGCAGTAAACGCGAAGGCCGGGCTTAGAGATGCGCTTGAGATTGGTGATGGCGTTGCGGCCGTCAACATACTTGAGCACAACCTTAATGTTGCTGTGACCCTGCTCCTCGACAACCTCGCTTGACGCGACAAAGCCTTCGTCCACAAGGATGCCTACGATAGCCTTTTTCATCTTGGATGCGGGTATGGATACGGTATCGTGTCTTGCCGTTATTGCATTACGGATTCTCGTGAGCAAATCCGCGATAGGATCTGTTGTAACCATAGTTATACCTCCTCCTTACCAGCTCGACTTCTTTACGCCGGGGATTTCTCCCTTGTACGCAAGTTCGCGAAAGCAAATTCTGCAAATTCCGTACTTTCTGAGCACGGCATGCGGACGACCGCAAATATTGCAACGCGTGTAAGCGCGAGTGCTGTACTTGGGCGTTTTTTTCTGCTTATTTATCATCGCTTTTTTAGCCATAATTTTCTCCTTAATTCTTAAACGGCATTCCGAGCTTGGTGAGCAAAAGTTTTGCTTCCTCGTCGGTAGCGGCAGTGGTAACGATGTCTACGTCAAAGCCTCTGATCTTTTCGATAAGCTCGTACGAGATTTCGGGGAATATCGTCTGATCCTTAATGCCGAGCGCGTAGTTGCCGCGGCCGTCAAAGGACTTGCCCGATATGCCGCGGAAGTCGCGGACGCGCGGAAGCGCTATGGAAACAAGCCTGTCGAAAAACTCGTATGCCATTTCGCCGCGCAGCGTAACCTTGATCGCTATGGACTGACCTTCGCGCAGCTTGAAGTTGCTGACCGACTTTTTGGCCTTGACAAGCACGCTGCGTTGTCCCGCGATTGCGTCAAGCTCGGCTTGCGCAAGCTGAATGCTTTTGGAATTGTCCTTAATATCGCCGAGGCGCATGTTAAGCACTATCTTTTCGATTTTGGGGACCTGGTTGATATTTGTATAGCCGCGCTCTTTCATGAGCTGGGGGACAATTTCGTCCTTGTAACGCTTTTTAAGGCGGTACCTGTCCGGATTGTCGGACTTTACCATCGGACGTCCTTTTTTTGCCGCCGCTACGGGCGCCTTGTCCTTGGCTTTCGCTTTTTCTGCCATTACCGTTTACTCCTTACTCTGTTTTACCGTCGGAATTGTTGTCGACGGGAACTTCTTGTGTTTCGGCCTTCTTTGTCTTTTTGGCCGCGGGCTTTTTAGCCTTGCCTTCTGCCTGATCCTCGTCCTTGGACGCAGCCTTTTTGGCCTTTTTATCCGCCTTGTCCTTGGCCTTTTTGTTGGCCTTTTCGGTCTTGGCGTCTATATCGAGGCTGGCGCCGCACTTGGCGCAGATACGCACGTTTTTGCCGTCCACCTCTTGGTGACGAGCGCGCACGCTTTGACCGCACGACGGGCAGATTATCTGAACATTGCTTGCGGAAATGGGCGCTTCCACCTTTTTCCTGCCGCCCTGCTCTGTAGCCGAACGTGCCTTGATGTGGTGGGTAGCAATGTTGACGCCCTCTACAAGCACCATCTGCGTCTTGGGATCGGTAGCCAATATTTTGCCGGTTTTGCCCTTGTCCTTGCCGGTCAAAACCTTTACGTTATCGCCTTTTCTTACATGAAGATTGTTCATGGGATCCTCCGTTAAAGCACTTCGGGCGCCAAAGATATGATCTTTGTAAAGTCGCGGTCGCGTAGCTCACGCGCAATCGGTCCGAATATACGTGTGCCGCGCGGCTGCTTTTGGTTGTCTATGATTACGGCGGCGTTGTCGTCAAAACGGATGTGCGATCCGTCCGGACGGTTGATGCCTTGGTGCGTGCGCACAATAACCGCCTTTACGACGTCGCCCTTTTTAACGGTGCCGCCGGGCTGCGCGGACTTGACCGACGCGGTGATAATATCGCCGATATTGCCGCTCTTGCGCAATGATCCGCCCATAACCTGTATGCACATAATTTCTTTTGCGCCGGTGTTGTCGGCGACTTTAAGATACGATTGGGGTTGTATCATGATTCACTCCTTAAAACGCAAAGCCTGTTAATTTTGCGTTATTTCGCTTTTTCTACAATCTTGTTCACGCGCCAGCACTTGTCCTTGGAAATAGGACGGGTTTCGATTATTTCCACTCTGTCGCCTATGCCGCACTCGTTGTTTTCGTCGTGCGCCTTGAACTTTTTGGTGCGCGTAACCGTCTTTTTGTAAAGCGGATGCTTGTACTTTTCCACAACGGATACGACAACCGTTTTATCCATTTTGTCGGATACGACCACGCCTTCGCGCGTCTTTCTGTCGTTACGTTCCATTACTTAGCCTCCTTTTTAGCGCGGAGCTCGCGTTCTCTTATGACCGTTTTTACGCGCGCAATGTCGCGTTTTACGTTTTGAAGCTGTTTGGGGTTGGCAAGCTGTCCCGTCGCGTGGGAAAACCTAAGGTTGAAAAGCTCGTCTTTAAGCGAAGCCAGCTTTTGCTGCAACTCTTCGTCTCTTAACTCATGAACCTTTTCTTTCATTATTCAGCCTCCTCTGTTTGTGTCGTCGCTTCCTGCTCCGCCGCTTCCTGGTCTGCTTTGGTGACTATCTTGCAGCGAACGGGCAGCTTGTACGAGGCAAGACGAAGCGCCTCTCTTGCAATCGGCTCGGCCACGCCAGCCATCTCGAACATGACCGTGCCCGGCTTGACGACTGCCGCCCAGTATTCCGGCGCGCCCTTACCGCTACCCATACGGGTGTCGGCAGGCTTTTTGGAATACGGCTTGTGAGGGAAGATATCTATCCACACCTTGCCGCCGCGCTTGATATAACGCGTCATGGCGACACGCGCCGCCTCTATCTGGTTGGAGGTTATCCTGCCCGGATCCTCGCTGACCAGCGCGTATTGACCGTAACTGATCTTATTGCCGCGAGTAGCCTTGCCTTTCATTCTGCCGCGCTGAACTCTGCGGTGTTTAACCTTGTTGGGACTTAACATTATTCGCCCTCCTTGTTATCGGCGGGAGCCGTGGGTGCGGCAGCGAGAACGTCGCCCTTGTAAATCCACACCTTGACGCCCAAAACGCCGAATGTTGTGCGCGCAATGCAGTAACCGTAATCGATATCCGCACGCAGCGTTTGCAGAGGAATGCTTCCTTCCTGGTAGTGCTCGGCACGCGCTATTTCCGCGCCGTCAAGCCTGCCGCCTACCATAACCTTAACGCCCTTTGCACCGGCATGCATAGCTTTGCTCATAGCCTGCTTCATAGTGCGACGGAAGAACGCGCGCTTTTCAAGCTGAGACGCAATGCTTTCCGCAAGCAGCTTGGCGTTGAGGTCGGGATGCTTAACCTCTTTGATATTGACGTAAATCTTTTTGCCGCCCGTAAGCTTTTCGAGGTTTTTCTTGAGCTCGTCTAAACCAACGTGCTTTTGCCCGATGATCTTGCCGGGGAACTGTGCATAAATGGAAATCTGCACCTTGCCCTGGGGCCGTTCTATAACGACCTTGCTGATGCCGCAGGACTTGTACTTATTCTCGATATACTCACGAAGCTTGTGGTCCTCGATGAGGAATGCGGCAAACTCGTTTTTGCTCGCATACCACTGGGAATTCCACTTTTCGATGATGCCGACGCGCAAACCGTGGGGATTGACTTTTTGACCCATGATTAATTGCCCTCCTTGGTGTCGAGAATGACGGTGATGTGGCTGGTGCGCTTTAAGATGTGATGCGCTCTGCCCTTGCTGACCGGCTGGTAACGCTTGAGCGTGGGGCCTTGATCCGCATACGCTTCCGCTACGTAAAGGTCGTCCACCGAAAGTCCGTTGTTGTGTTCTGCATTGGCAGCGGCGGAGTTGAGCACCTTAAACACCTGCTCGCTTGCCGCCTTGGGCGTCGCCTGGAGTATAGCCATGGCCTCCGCTACCGACCTGCCGCGAATGAGCGCAAGCACAATGCGAACCTTGTCGGGTGCAATGCGCACGTACTTGGCGGTGGCATGCGGACGCTTTTCACGCAGCTCTTCTACACGCTGCGCTTTTTCTTTCATTCTGGTTGCCATAAGCCCTCCTTATCTGCCTTTGGTCGTCTTTTCGCCGCCGTGACCGGTGAAGGTGCGCGTGGGAGCGAATTCGCCGAGCTTGTGCCCGACCATATCGGTGGTAACGTATACCGGCACAAACTTCTTGCCGTTGTGTACGGCAAAGGTGAGACCTATAAACTGCGGGAAGATAGTGGATGCGCGCGACCACGTTTTGATGGGACGCTTATCCGCTACCGCCGCCATCGCCTCGGCTTTTTTCATAAGCTTGGCGTCAACATAATAACCTTTTTTAGTCGATCTTGACATTTTTTAACGCTCCTTAATTAACGCGTTTGACAATGAACTTGTCGGATGCTTTATGCTTGGATCTTGTCTTCTTGCCCAACGTCGGCTTGCCCCAAGGCGATACCGGACTCGGTCTGCCTATCGGGCTCTTGCCTTCGCCGCCGCCGTGCGGGTGGTCGCAAGGGTTCATAACTACACCGCGGACGGTGGGTTTTACGCCCATGTGACGTTTGCGTCCCGCCTTGCCCAAGGAAACAAGCTCGTGGTCGAGGTTGCCGACCTGCCCGATTGTCGCCTTGCAACGCTGAAGCACCATGCGCATCTCGCCGGACGGAAGACGCAGTGTCGCGTACTTGCCTTCCTTAGCCATAAGCTGTGCCGCAGCGCCCGCCGAGCGAACCATCTGACCGCCGCGGCCCGGGAGCATCTCTATGTTGTGCACAAGCGTACCTACGGGAATGTTGGCAAGCGGCAAGCAGTTGCCCGCTTTAATATCCGCGCCCTCGCCCGAAATAACCTTGTCGCCCTTTTGCAGACCGACGGGAGCGAGGATGTACCGCTTTTCGCCGTCGACGTAGTGCAGAAGTGCGATAAACGCCGTGCGGTTGGGATCGTATTCCACAGTGGCGACGCGCGCCTCGATGCCGTCCTTGTCCCGCTTAAAGTCGATCACGCGGTACTTTTGACGGTTGCCGCCGCCGATGTGGCGCACTGTGATCTTGCCGGTAAAGTTACGGCCGCCGTGACGGCTCTGCTCCTTGAGGAGCGGCTTGTACGGCTTGTCGCCTGTAAGCTCGGGCGCATCGATGACGGTTTTAAACCGTGTGCCCGGCGTAATGGGTTTATATCTCTTGATAGCCATTTAAATGTTAACCTCCGTGATTGTTGAGCTCTTCTCGCCTTTTCTATATTATATAGGATATAGGCGGAGTGAGCTTAGGACAAAGTCTCAAAGAACGGTATCGTCTTTGACTCGGGCTTGAGCGTGACGTACGCCTTTTTGCCCTTGGACGTGTAGCCCTGCGTTCTGCCCTGTCTTTTCAGTTTGCCGCGGACGTTGATCATGTTGACCGATTCGACCTGAACGTCGAATATGCTCTCGACCGCCGCTTTAACCTGTACCTTGTCCGCGCGAGGGTCCACCATGAATACGTAACGCTTCATTGCAACACCGTCGTTTGACTTTTCGGTCAGTACCGGACGAATGATAATGTCTTGTGCCGTCATTATACCGCCGCGACCTCCTTTGATGTGTATTTTGCTTCAATGGCCTTGATGGCCTCAACGGTCGTAAGCATGACCGTGTTTGCTACTACGTCGTAAACGCTGAGCTGATCGCTGTTGGCAGTGCGAACATTGGGAATGTTGCCCGCCGCGCGAACCGCATTGGTGCTGCCGTTGGGAAGAACCAACAACACGCGGCTTTCTATCTTGAGCGCCTTAAGCACCGCAGCCATCTGCTTGGTCTTGGGCTCTATCTCCAGCTTGTCAAGCACTATGAGGTTGCCGTCCGAACGCTTAGCCGAAAGCGCGCTTGTGATGGCGGTTATGCGCATGACCTTGGTAATCTTTTTGCGGAAAGACCGAGGCTTGGGCGCAAAAACTACGCCGCCGCCCTTCCACTGCGG
>JAFLVH010000064.1 GCA_022508365.1 Clostridiales bacterium
CTCGAACCTATGACCCTCTGCTTGTAAGGCAGATGCTCTCCCAACTGAGCTATGCTCCCAAGGCTTTATTATAATATCAAATTTCGATGGAAAATGCAACCTTTTTTACGGTATTTATCAAAAAAATTTATTCTTTTTGTCTCTCGGTTTTATTAAATTTGTTTTGCGTGCGTAAAACGAGCTGCGTATTCATACAATATCTATGGACCAAAAGGAGAGGTATGTATCAAATTACTATCAGCGTTGACTATAATAGAGCGGACTGGTTGTATTCTGTTGACGATGTAATTAAGAATAAGCTTAATAGCTGTTTTGCCGTGTCCGCTTTGCGTACCTCGGGAAGGCGAGTGTATTGTTCGTTCGGTTGCGAAACCCAGTCGCGCACGCAAATGCTGGACGCCATTAAGTCGGGACTTATAGAACTGTTTGGAGTAATGGGTAAGTATGACTTTATAAAAAAGCACCTTTCTCTCGGACTATCCAAAACCAATTACGATTTGCTTTTGCACACTTTAGTTGCATTCGACAGAGAAAACGAGTATAAGCTTTTGGATAAGATAATCTGTGTAGAAGACAGTATGGCGATTGACGGGGTTTTTAACTTTAAGTTGTGCGAGCTTAAAGAACGCTGGATAGAAATTTGCAATCTCACACGCAATAATGGGGCATATCTTTACGACGACGAGACTTATATTGAGCTGTTGAGGTTTCTTATAAGCGCGGTAAATCCAAAGGTAAACAAGCTAACGATTAAGGAAGCAAACGGCAGTTACAGTCTGTTTGGCAATCTGAAAAATTCCGTAATTAACATTTCCGTTAAAAGCGGAGCGGAGCTTATGTACTATCTTATAGATCTGGCGCCATTAGAGCTTATTATAGACGGGCAGCTTACCAATAGAGAATTATCTAAAAGACTTGAGGGAATATTTGATGCAAAAGTCCTTAATCAAACCAGGAATAAGACAAAAAAATAGTAAAAAAGCACAATTATTCTTGATATTTGATTGATTTATCTTTTGCGTTGTGGTATAATTACAAATACAGATATCGAGTGTATTCGATATTCGGTCACAAATCTGTCGGAGAAAATATTATGGTTAAATTTTCCTTATTGAGCGCCGTAGACCCCACCACTTGGATCTTTATAGTCCTTTTGGTATTGCTTATTGTCGCATTGCTTGTGGTCCCCATGTTCACAAACAAAAAACGCGCCAAACAAACCGACGAGCTTCACCGTTCGCTCAAGCCCGGTGATATGATTAAGACCATCGGCGGAATCGTAGGTACAATAGTGGAAATTCGTCAGATTTCCCCTGTAGATAAGGAAATGGTTATCGAGACAGGCGTTGAAGGCAGCAAGACCACCATGGTTTTGGATATTCAAGCGTTGTATATGGTTATAAGCCGCAGCAGCACTATCGTTCCTGCGGAAGAAGAAAACCAAACCGAGGACGCGTCCGAAAATCCTGCCGATACGGATGCAGCCGAAGAGTCTGCCGCCGATTAATCGACAAAAATCCTGTTAAGAAAATTAACAAATGCTCAATCAAAAGTATATTACAGACCGCCTCCGCATACTGTAAAGTGTACGGAGGTTTTTTATGCGCTCAAAAAATAGTGCCGCCAATAAAGAGCACGGATATGTGTTTGAAATAGTTAAGGCCAATATTATAGCCCTTGTTATAGCGCTTATCGCCATCCTTTTATCCGCGCTTGCCGTAAAGCTGTTTAACGTGTCGGATACCGCCATCCCAATAATCAATCAGGTTATTAAAAGCGCGTCGATTTTTATCGGCTGCATAGTCGCACTTAAAAAACCTAACAACGGGTGGCTGCGCGGCGTGATTTGCGGATTTACGTTTGTAATGCTTTCTTTCCTCGTATTTTCGGCGTTGCAAAACAGCTTTGACTTTGGATTGTCGCTGTTAAATGATTGTGCGCTCGGAATGGTTTCCGGCATGCTGAGCGGAATAATAGCAGTAAACATTCGCAACAGGGGATAACAATATTTCGTGCAAATAAGATTTTTTGTATTTACCCTGTAATCACTTGATTTTAAGCACAAAGTATTGTATAATAATACAAAAGAAAACAGGAGGCATATTATGGCTCATATTAAGATTATCAGAAAAGCTACCAACGACAACGGTTGCGACACCGCTTGCGGCGAATGCCAAACCAGCTGCCAATCGGCATGCAAAACAAGCTGCACCGTAGGCAATCAGTCTTGCGAACGTAAAACCGTTAAGGTGCTTAACTCCAACAAAAATCAAAACAACTAAAGATGGTACATACATTCGGACTGCTCGGCCGAGTGTTTGCGCTCGATACCGAGAGCGGATCGTTTTTTCAAATCGACCCTGTGGTAAAAGCATTGTTAGACGGCGACGATACGTCGCCGTTTTCGCCGTGTGAAATATCCGACGCGCAGACCGAAATAGACAGTCTTAAAGCTCAGGGCATACTTTTTGCGCCGAAATTAGACGCAAAGCTACCGCCGTACACGCCAGTAATAAAAGCGATGTGCCTCAACGTGTCGCACAATTGCAATCTTGCGTGCAAATATTGTTTTGCCGACGGTGGCACCTACAACGATACACGGCGCAATATGACGTTTGATACAGCTAAAGCGGCTATAGATATGCTTGTAGAGATGAGCGGCAATAGGCGTAATCTTGAGATTGACTTTTTCGGCGGTGAGCCGATGCTCGATATCGACGTCGTAAAGCAAACGGTGTATTACGCGCGCGGTTTGGAAAAGGAGCGCAACAAGAATTTTCGCTTTACCATAACAACCAATGCGTACAAGCTGTCAGACGAAGATATAGACTTTTTTAACGAGCAGATGTACAATGTCGTTATCAGCATTGACGGCAGAAAGGAAGTGCACGACAGAGTGCGGAAAACAGCGGGCGGCAAGGACAGCTTTGATATCGTGATAAAAAACGCTCTGCGGTTTAAAGATAAGCGAAAAGGGCAATATTATGTTCGCGGCACATTCACACGCTATAATACCGACTTTTGTTCGGACGTGCTTTTTCTGAACGACTTGGGATTCGATCAGCTTTCGATAGAGCCTGTAGTGCTTGAAGAAAGCAATCCCATGTCACTGCGCGAGGCTGATTTGCCCGTCGTGCTTGAGGAATACGAGAAGCTTGCCGGTGCGTACATTGAGCGGAGAAAGACGGACAAATGGTTTAACTTTTTCCACTTTATGATAGACCTCGACAACGCTCCGTGTGCGGTAAAGCGGCTTAAAGGCTGCGGCGCAGGCGGGGAGTACGTTGCGGTTGCGCCGGACGGAACGGTGTATCCTTGTCACCAATTCGACGGCATAAAGGATATGGCGCTCGGAAATGTTTTTGACAGAGAGTTCGACGAAAAAAAGCGTGAAAGGTTTTATAACTGCTCGGTGCTTTCTAAGCCGGAATGCTCGTCCTGTTGGGCAAAGTATTACTGTTCGGGCGGATGTATGGCAAACTCGCACAAGTATAACGGAGATATCAACTTGCCGTACAAGCCCGCTTGTGAGCTTATGAAAAAGCGCGTTGAGTGCGCTTTGGCGATAAAAGCCATAGAAGAAAGCGCTAATTGACGATTGAGCTCAAAAAAAGTTTGAATTATTTTGCAATAAGTGTTTTTAAATATTTGACTTGTGCCAAGCTATTTTATATAATATTAGGGAATATATCGGTAGAATGGATTAACATATTCGGCGATAACAAGATCCCGCGGAGAAAACTTTATGGATGAACAAAACTCCTTGACGGAAGAAGAGCGCGTAACGGTACAGGACCGAAAGGTCCAGGTGGCCGCTCCCGCGCATAAAGCCATCAAGAAAAAATCTACAATCGTAAAACTTGTGCTTATCGGCGTTGCTATGGTGATAGGTTTGATTTTGGCGTTTGTGCCCATGCGATTCGGGCTTACGCTATACCATCCCTTTTTGTCAACCGATTCGATAAGCTTAGGTCTTGACCTTAAGGGCGGTGTGTATGCGGTCTACCAGGCCACCAATACCGACACAGGCAACTTTGACGCAAAGATGGAGGGCACTCGTTCTTCGCTTGAGAGCCTTTTGTCAAGCAAGGGCTATACAGAGGCAACCATTGTTCGCGAGGGTAACGACCGTATCCGCGTGGAAGTTCCGGACGTGGACGATCCCAGCGGAATACTCAAGGTCATAGGCGAGCCCACTACCGTCACGTTTAAGCTTGACAGCACGGGCGAAATAATTATCACCGGCGACAATGTTATAAATGCGGATTCCGGTTATACCGAACAGAACGGTTATGTTGTCAGTTTGGAGTTTGACTCGGAGGGCAGGAAAAAGTTTGCAGAGGTGACTGCCAACAACAAAGGCGAAACAATAAGCATCTATCTCGGCGACTCCACAACGCCCATTCAGACCGCAACTATCAACGAAGTTATACCAAACGGCCGCGCGATAATCTCCGGTCACTTTACGGCAGATTCCGCGCAAGAGCTTGCAGGCCAGATCATGAGCGGTACGTTTGACGTGAGGCTTGAGCTTAAGGAGTCTCAAACAATTTCTCCGACGCTCGGCGAAAACGCTATGAAGTACGGCTTGATTGCAGGTGTGGTCGGATTTGTGCTTGTCATTGCATTCCTTTGCGTCATATATCACATGTTGGGTGTTGTCGCATCGCTTGCACTTATCATTTATGTCATTATCTATCTTTTCTTCCTGGCTGTGTTGCCGTGGGTGCAGTTGACCCTTCCCGGCATTGCGGGTATTTTGCTGAGTATAGGTATGGCTGTTGACGCCAACGTAATTATCTTCGAGCGTATCAAGGAAGAATACCGCGGCGGCAAATCCATTATGGCGGCATATCATGCAGGCTTCAAAAAGGCGTTGTTTGCCATTCTCGACAGTAACGTCACCACGGTGATTGCGTGCGTTCTGTTGATGCTGCTCGGTACGGGCTCGGTCAGCGGCTTTGCTTTGACTCTGCTTGTCGGTGTTTTGATATCGTTGTTTACCGCACTGGTTGTTTCTCGCGGATTGCTGAAATATGTCATAAATCTCAATTCCTACAATGCAAAGCTGTATAACCTAAAACGCGGTAAGGGATTTGAGGGTCTTGACGCCGGGCTAACCGATTCGGCCGTCATGGCGGATATGGAACGCGAAAAGCAGGAAAAAGAGGAGAAGCAACAGGAAAAAGAGCGTGCTAAGGCCGAGCGCCGTTCGCGTAAAAACAAAGGAGGCGAGACGGCATAATGAAATTCCAAGATAAATTAAACAATTTAATGGAAAACGATTTCCATATAGCCGAAAAGCGCAAGGTGGTTTTTGCAATACCGCTTGCAATAGTTGTCCTTGCGGCAATAATGCTGATTATTTTCAGGTTTACTTTGGGCACGGCGTTTAACCTTGGTACCGACTTTACCGGCGGCTATTCCGTTGACGTTAAGCTTGGCAATAAGCTAACCGACAGCACTAAGCAGACGTACTTCGATCAAATCGAGGAAGTATTTGCCTCTGTCCGTGCTGAAAACGGAAAGACCTATAAGGTGAGCATTTCCGGCACTATGCAGGTGCAGGGCTCTGGGGACACTGCGTCAATCCGCGTAAAATACTCGCAGATAAACGGCGTCAGCGAAAACGAAATGAGTACCTACGTCAATCCCGCCATTGTCTCGGCGCTTGAAAACAGAGTTCTCAACAAGGTTCCCACAGTTAAGATAAGCGGCAACACAATAACTGCTACTTTTGACGAGGTTGTCAATGATAGCGGCGAAAACAGTCCTTTGGCTGTTTTGAGCACGGCGTTTATTGAAGCTTTGCCCGATATTAACAGCAAGCATAACGCGAATATAACCGTAACAGCCGATTCTATTTCGCTCAATCCCGAAAATAAAAAACAGGTAATTATAGAAAGCTCGACGGCAATAAGCAGTTCTTCTGCGCTAAAAAGCGCGATTGTATCTGCTTTGAACATGCCGGACAAGTTTTCGGGCAGTGTTACCGGCGGCGATATGGTAGGTGCGACTGTTTCTACGGAGCTGCTGTTTACCGCAATAATCGCAGTTGTTCTTGCGCTTATGTTCATGCTCTCTTATATCGGCTTGAGGTTCCAAATCTCCAGCGGTCTTGCGTGTATTTTGGCATTGTTCCATGATATCGTTATTATGTTCGCGTTTATGGCCATATGCCATATCGAAATCAACAGCACGTTTATTGCCGCATTGATTACGATACTCGGTTACTCTATTAACAACTCGATTATCATATTCGACCGTGTACGCGAAAACATGCGTTCGTTAAACGCTAAAAGCATGACGCCGGAAGCTGTTGCCAACAAGTCGGTAAAAGACACATTGCTTCGTTCCATCAATACCACCATTACCACGCTAATCATGATATTGATGGTTGCCATAATAGGTGTGAGCGACATAAGGATATTTGCGTTCCCTATCATAATCGGTCTTATATCCGGTACGTTCTCTTCCATTTGCATTGCGCCCTCGCTTTGGGCATTGTTCCAACGCGTCAGCGCCAAAAACAGAGCCAATTTTAATCTTCCGCCTGTAGATAAAACTCGTAAGCAAAAGCAAAAAGCATCTAAGCCGTCTGAAATCGGCGCATAAGTTATGAAAAAAAAGCCTTCCATGTGAAGGCTTTTTGCCATATAATTTAATGTGACATGTGAGCAATGAACTTAACTACGCAAAAAATTAACAACGTTACACCCGACAGAGAAGAGGTTGAACGCATTAGTACAAAACTCGGGCTTAATAAAAAGCTGGTTGAGTTGTTGTTTTTGCGCGGTTATGACAATGCAGACGCTATAGAGGTCTTTTTACATCCCAGTGTAGAAAACTTTTATCCGCCCGAAATTATGCTCGGCATGAACGAGTGTTGCGAGCGGCTGCAGCAGGCCATAGAAAACAACGAGCGCGTTGTGGTTTACGGAGATTATGACGCCGATGGAATTTGTGCATCGGCTATTTTGTCGTTGTACTTGTCCGGATGCGGCGTAGAGGTGTACACGCAC
>JAFLVH010000065.1 GCA_022508365.1 Clostridiales bacterium
GCCTGAATATCGAAGTTGGTGGCGAGCATGCCCTTGATAAAGCCGCTGAGCTCGTAAGTATTTCTGACGCCGTATTCCGCAACGTTGATAAAGCGGATGTTGTGCGCGAGGCCGAGGGACTGGGTATTGTCGGTGATATACACCACCTGGCCGGTAGCTTTTTCGGCAGCGGCGTTGGCGCCGTCCATAATGCGCTGGGTCTTGCCCGAGCCTTTTTCGCCGTAGATAACAGTAATCATGATATGTATTCTCCTTTATGGTTATTAATCTTTAAGCTGTGAAACGAACGCCGATATCGCGTCGAGGCCGCGCTCTATATCGATCTCTGACGCGGCGTAAGAAAGCCGCACGTAGTCGGGCGCGCCGAAGCTTTCGCAAGGAATAACGGCGACAAGCGCCTGTTCGAGCAGAACGGACGCAAAGTCGAACGCCGAACGTATGCGCTGCCCGTCGTACTGTTTGCCTATAAACTTTTTAACAGACATCATCACGTAGAACGCGCCTTTAGGTTCGATAAACTCAACGCCCAGTCGCTGCAAGCGCAGCATCATAAGCGCGCGGCGTGCGTCAAACGTGGCTTTCATGCTCTCCAAAAACGCGTCGCCGTGCAGTCTGTCGGAAAGCGCCACCTGCGATGCATACTGCGCTATGGAGTTTGCGTTGGACGTGCTGTGACTTTGCATGCTGGACATGGCGGAGGCGATGCGTTCATCCGCCGCGGCATAGCCTATGCGCCAGCCGGTCATGGCGTAGGTCTTGCTCATGCCGTTTATTACAACGGTGCGCTCCTTGAGTATATCCGAGTATGCGGCAATGGAATGGTGCCTGCGCTCATAAGTAAGCTTTTCGTAGATCTCGTCGGACACGACAAAAATCTCGTGCTTTTCTATCTCTGCGGCAAGCGCGTTAATTTCGCTGCGGGTGTATACCGCGCCCGTCGGGTTGTTGGGGTTGTTAAGTACAAACGCCTTGGTCTTTGGCGTGATAGCCTTGGCTAACTCTGCCGGAGTTATCTTAAAGCTGTTTTCGGGCTTGGTCTCCACAAACACAGGAACGCCGCCCGCCATCTTGACAAGCTCGGGATAGCTAAGCCAATAGGGCGACGGAATGATAACCTCGTCGCCGGGATTGAGTATCGCCATAAACGCGTTAAACAGCGAATGCTTGGCGCCGTTGCTGACCACAATGTTGCTCGGCTCGTAATCGAGCGCGTTGTCGTTTTTAAGCTTTAGGCAAATCGCCTTTTTAAGCGCGGGCGTGCCGGACGCAGGCGTGTACTTGGTAAGACCGTTATTAAGCGCCTCGTGCGCCGCCTCTACGATATAGTCGGGCGTGTTGAAGTCGGGCTCGCCTGCCGCAAACGACACAACGCGCATGCCGTCTGCCTTCATCTTTTTTGCGCGCGCCGTTATCTCCAAGGTCAACGACGGCGCAATCTGTTTTGCTCTATCCGCAATTTTCAATTGTGTTCTCCTAAAAGCAAAGTAGTTTTATATATTGTACAACATTTATATGAAAAAAGCAAGTTTATTTAGTTAAGAGTGTAGAGTTAAGAGTTAAGAGTTATAAATAAGGTTGAGATTTCTGAACTCTGAACTCTTAATTAACTATGACTCCGTCGCGCGAGAACAGACGTTTAGCCTTTTCCACGTCCATGAGGAACATATCGTTTTCGGTACGCTCAATGCGCGCGCGTTTTTTAATATCCAAAGCGTCAAGCACGGCGGTAAGCACGCTCATTACGCTGTCATCGCCCATCTGCAAAAACACGTCGTCGGGCGAGATAAACGCAATGTAGTCCTCGCGCTCTTTAACAGTGACACCGCGCGAGAGGTAACGCATAACGCGCACGGCGGCGGGCAAATCGGATTTTCTCAGATATCTGACAACCCTGCCCTGAAGCTCCAATCCCTTTTCCGAAGTCGCCTTTAAATGCCAAAACTCGCCCTCGTCGGCAGCAGTCACCTCGCCACGCTTAGGCTCTGTGTTTTCTCGGCGCGGCGGCTCGGGCGGATAGTACGGCGGCTCCGGCTCGTAATCGTACGCAGGCGGTATCGGGTTCGGGTCGTATGTAGGCTCGTAGACGGGCTCGAGCTCTTTTGCAGGCTTTGACGCAGGTTGTGCGTTGGGGCTTTCCACAGGCTTTGGCGGTGGCGCGCTCCGTACGGGTTGTTCTACCGATTTATTTTTTTTTTGCTCCGTAGGCGAGCCTGCGGAGTTTTGTTCGAGAGCGGTAAGTCTACGCAAAATATCGTCGTCGCGTTGTCCGCCGCACACCGTTTTTATCAGCGCTGTTTCTAGGAACACACGCGGATTGACCGAATATTTAAGTCCGCTTTCCGCACTGCCGAGCTCGGCGAGTATGCGCGAGATCTCGGGCATGGGAAACCTATCTGCGGACGCGGCAATGTTATTAAGTGTGTTTTTATCGGCGTTTATCAGCCCGGCGGAGAAAGCCTTGTCCTTGCCCACAGACTTGCACACAAGCACGTTGCGCGTGTAATCTATAAGCTGACGGCAGACGGCGGACATTGACTTTCCGCTTTTTACAAGCGTGTCTATAACGGTGAGAACGCCCGTGAGATCGCGTGACGCGGCGGCGTCAAACAGCGCCGCGATAGCCGCGTTGTCGCCCGCGCCCGTAAGATTGAGAACGACCTCGGGCGTGATTTCTTCCGCGGCGGAAGCGAGCGTATCGGCAACGGACAGCGCGTCGCGCACACTGCCCTCGCCGAGGCGAGCTATCTCCTCCACGGCCTCCATGGTGTATTTTATGCCCTCGGCGTCGTAAATCTTGGCGATATGCTTGGACAGAATGTCGGTGGGAACAAGCCTAAAGTCAAACCTTATGCAACGCGACAGAATGGTCTGCGGCAGCTTTTGCGGCTCGGTGGTGGCAAGGATAAATATGACGTGCTCAGGCGGCTCTTCTATTGTCTTTAACAGCGCGTTAAACGCTCCGCCGGTCAGCATGTGCACCTCGTCTATGATGTATACCTTGTACTTGCAAGCGACCGGCAAATATTTTACCTTTTCGCGAATGTCGCGCGCATCGTCCACACCGTTGTTGGACGCGGCGTCCATTTCTATAATGTCCACGTTGTCGGAGGCAAGGCGCTTGCACACCTCGCATTCTCCGCACGGACTGCCGTTTACGGGGTGAAGGCAGTTGACAGCACGCGCAAAAATACGCGCGCAGGAGGTTTTGCCCACGCCGCGGCTGCCGGTAAACAGATACGCATGCCCTATGCGGTTAAGCTTGATCTGGTTGGTCAGAGTGGTGACAATCGGGTCCTGCCCTATCACGTCCTCGAATCTTTGCGACCGATATTTTCTGTACAGTGTTGCCATAAAAACAGTATAATACGTAAACGCGCTTTTGTCAAGAGTTAGGAAATGCAGAATTAAGAATGCAGAATGCAGAATGGTTGTTGGTTAAAGTGAACATTTCTAATAATGCCGCGAAGCGCAAGTCATTCTTAATTCTTAACTCTTAACTATGCAATTAAAAAAGCCGCCTGTGGGCGGCCTTTTTAATTACAGTAAGTCTGCAAGTTGTTTCTTGAGCTGAATGAGTCTTTCGCGTTTGACTTCGATCTCCGCGGTGTAGGTTCTGAAGAACCTAGCCTCGTCCGTGCTGACTTCGGTCTTGGAAATTACCGATTCCAGAAGAGAGGACATAGACCTCAAGCGCTTTGACTCAAGCTCTTTTATCTCATCTTCAAGTACCTGGATTTCCCTTGCCAAATCTCTTTTTAGTGACATGATTCAATTCTCCTTATTGTTTATTATTTTTTGTATTGTTGGTTTTCTTCTTGGGCGCGGATTTCTTGGTTGCCGCGGTTTCCTTGGTCGCGTCTGCAGGAGCCGGAGTTTCGGCCGTTGTTTCCGGGGCTTCGGTCGGAGTTTCCGCCGGGATTTCCGGAGCGTCGGTCGGTGTTTCGGCCGGGGTTTCCGGAGCTTCCGAAGCTTCGGGAGTTTCCGGTGTTTCGGGTTGCTCCTCCGCTTTTCCCTGTCTTACCTTTTCGGCTTGTTCCTGCATCTTCTCTGCGCGCTGTCTCATCTTTTCCGCCTTTTCGGCTTGAGCCTTAGCCTTGGCTTCCATAGCGGCGGCACGTTCCTCGGGCGGCAATTCTCTTTCCGCCTGGGCAGCGAGCCGTCTAGCCTCGGCGCGTTCTCGTGCGTTGGCTGCGGCGATGGACTTTCTTGCCTCATCCTCCTTTTTAGCCGCGCGGACAGCCGCTATTGTAGCGTCTACGCTGGCGCGGGTGCGGATGGCGACCACGATCTTTTCGGTAAGAATGGCGAACACACCCGCCTTCCAAAGGATGAACAATACAAGCGCACCGAGTCCTACGGCACCTATGGCGATAAGCAGTGTAGCCCACCAAGGCAAGCCGGGTTTTTTGAATACGCTGAATGTATGCGTGTACTCGAACAGACCTGTGTAGTTGTCCGTTCCCTCGACGGAAGCGACAAGCGTATACGTTCCGTTTTTGGCTTCGGCGAGCCTGTCAATACCCTTAAAGTTATCGTAATAAACCTTTTTATCGGAACCGGTTATGACGATATGCGCGGTGCCGAACGTGGGTTCGACCAAGATGTTGCCGCCGTCCTTTTTGTATTTGCCTTCCGTCCAGGATTTGACCGTAGGCGTCACTTCCCAGCTGTTGTTGGCAACAAACACGTGGAATCTGACGGGGTTGGCGGTAAGAGCGGTGTAGTTGTGGTATACCGAATCCTCTTCGACCGTGCCGGACAGATAGTAGTCGGCAACGTCAAGTCCGTTGAGAATGGCAGCAACATCTGTCGGGACTTGACCGTTTGCGTCAAGCACAAACTTTTCAAGTCCGGGAACAGGTTTTTCGCCGAAGCTGTCATAGGAGATAGAGAACCACAGACCGTCGATTTGACCGTTATTTTCGGCGGGGAAATACGGCGTAGCGGTAATCAGATTGACCTGTTTATCAAAGTTGTTGTACGTCCAGTTCATTATTGACGGAACGTCCGCCCAACCGTTGGTTGCGGTAACAATTTCGTAAGCGTTTTCTATTGTGAACGATCCGGAAAGGCTGTTTATACCTGTGACGGTAAGACTTGCCATACCCTTGTTGACGGTGGCGGAGGAAAGAGTGTAGTCCACGCCCTCAACAAGCACCTTAAGTCTGTTGAGCGTAACGATCGGCTTGACAAAATTGTTATTGCTGCCGTTGTACACTACGGTATTGTCCTCGGGGAACACGACGTTGATGCCGAGGTCCTCCGAAGAGCCCGTATCGTTATTGATGGAGTACTTGTTTACCTTGAACGTAAACTCGTGAGTGAGCTCGTACGTCCTTGTACCGTAGTCATTGGATATTTCGTCCAACTCCCACCAATGCTCGTGCGCAGCATTTGTGCCCTCGCCCTCCGGCACGGTAAGCACCAGGCGGTAATTGCCTGCGGCAAGCGTCGGATGGAAGGAGTACATATACAGCTCGTCGCCGAGCACATTGTCATAGTCGACGTCGCCGTTTGCGTCAAGGCCGTAGAACGTCTTGGCTGCGTTAAGCTTATTGTTGGAATACACAAGCGCAAAGCGGTTGATAAGCTTATTCTCGCCGGCAATGTAATACGAATAAATCACCACTCTGCCGTGTTCGGGACGGAACAAATAGTTGCCGACTGCAAGGTCGCCGTAAGTCCAGCTTCCCAAATCGTCATCATAGTCTTCCGATCCGGATTCGGTGCGAAGAGTATTGGTAACCGTAACTATAGACCAAGTCCAGCTGATTTCCACAGTCCTGTCGGACGCATTACCCACAATCTTATAGTTGTTGCCAAACGTGATAACGGCCGTAGTGTGAACGGTGGTAACCTTATTTAACTCACCTGCAACTTTGCCGCTTTCTATCGCGCTGCCGCCCGAAGTGACGACATAACGGACATCATCAGCCATAGCGAGCAAGGAGCCTAACGTCATCTTTTTGCCGTTGACGTTTGAAAGCTCATAGTTGGGGTTGAGTACAATCTCAAGTCCCGTCTCGCGGTAACGCGCATATGCGCCAACCTTTTCGCCCTTAGTAATCCTTTCGCCGTAGGCGTTGGGCGCAGCCGACGGATCCACATAGGTAGCCTTGTCGAGCAGGTTGGACATTTGGCTTTGCGATTCTATGTACAATGTCCAAAGCGCAGATGACTTGTTTGTTCCGCTGTAGAAATTCTCGTACGCGGCTTCTTGTATATTGAGCTCCATCGCTTCAATTACTAAGCCTTCGACGGTGTCCGTGCTTTCATTGTCAATAGGATAGTTGGTGTAGCCCTTGATATGCACGGAATAGGTGCCGGCGTTAAGGAATGCAACGGCATTTTCTTCCTCGTCCTCGGCAACGTAGTGCTCGCCTTCCTGGAACAGAAGCCACATGCTCGTGTTCTGTTTTTCATTTTCGGCTGCTACAACGCCCTTGGCGTAAACGGTCTGGAAGTCTTCACTTGCACCATCGCCCTTTTGAGTGAGATAGGCGCGGAAGCT
>JAFLVH010000066.1 GCA_022508365.1 Clostridiales bacterium
GAGCGCTTGAATGGCATTCAAGAGGTCAGCGGTTCGAACCCGCTTATCTCCACCACGAAATGCACCGCTATGCGGTGCTTTTTTCGTGGTGGAGATAAGCATAAGTAGTGAGAACGCGCCCCGACGTTAAGCAAAACTATTTGGCATTTCGTAAAGAACTGTTTTGCACACTAAAAGCTGAAAATATTTCGGGGCGCAGTTCGCTAGCCGCTTGGCGCCTGCGCTAAAGGCCGCCGCGTTCTTAGCGGCAACCCGCTTATCTTGTTTGTAATAAAAGGTTACCTTAATTAATACCCTCTCACCTGACATAATATTTTTTTGGAATTTTTTTAAAGGATTAGACTTAAAACGATTGACTTATTTAAATATTTAAGGTATTATATAACAAGCGTTATATATCAAGGAGTATAATATATAAATATGCCGCCAAAACAATCTATTACAAAAGAGAGCATATTAGAAAGCGCCTATGAAATAGTTCTTGAACAAGGGCTACAACAAATTACAGCTCGAAATGTTGCCGAAAAATTAAAATGTTCGACGCAGCCGATTTATTGGTATTTTACCAATAAACAAGATTTTTTGCACAGTGTATATTTGTATATAAATAAACGGTATATTTATGAAATGTTGGATATTTTAGAAAAGCCAGATTTTTTTGTTGAAATGACAAAATGGCTAATCTCGATTTCAAAGCAAAGTCGATATTTATTTAGTGTATTGTTTTTTTATAATGGCTACGACGATGAAAACCTTTTTGATGTTATGCGTAATCTTATAGACGACAAAGTAATGATTTCTAAATTAAAAACACGATACCAATTAGGAGATGAGGGAGCAAAATATCTATATATTCGGTGCTGTGTTTTGTGGGCAAGTATAAATCACCAAATAAGAAGTAATTTTTTTGAAAACGAAGAACAATTTATCGATTTTATGTCATCAATGTTCTCTGAAGCAATTGAATCTGCTAAACTTAAAAGCTAAAAAGTTAATTCATTTTAGCTTTACAATGCACCACCAAAAAATCGCCGATTGCGTAAGCAGTTGGCGATTTTACTTTTTTCACTCTTTTATTCACCGAAAAACGAAGGGACCTTTCGCTCTTCCCCTATTTTCGTTGTTTACAAAAAGATTATTATTTATTCGGGATCTACTACCGTTGCGTCCTCTACATTTTTGCAAACGCTTTCTATGCCGTTTTTGCAGCCGGCCTTTGTGACATAGCCCTCGCTAGCCAAGATGAATTTACCGTTTCTCGCCTTCAGACGGAAGCGGTATTCACGCCTCCTGTCAAGATAAATCTCGAACTTAGGGCACTTTTCCTCGGGATGTCCGTCAAAGGTTTGGTCCTCGACGTTGGCATTCTGAGCATTTTCAATAACGCTATCGATGCCGTTTTTGCAAGTAGCCAGTGTGCTGTACACCTCGCCGCCGGTGCCGATAATCTCGCCGTTGCCCGCCTTAAGGCTGAACGTGAAGCCTTGCTTGTTTTGCTTGATGATGAACTTTCCCATTTTGCTTCCCCTCAAAAGAATTTAGTATTGAATGTGCTTTAATTATATTATATTTTTTTACTCAAGTCAAGACATTTTTCGACAAATCACTCCGTTATGGCGCCGTCATATGGCGTGCAACAATGTATTTCACTTGACTTATGCAAGCGGCATATATATAATAGCGGCAATAAGCTATTTCAAAATAATAAGCCGGAGGGCGTCCATGACCGATACTATCAAAAATTTGGCGGACTCGCTTTTAAACATCGACGGCGCAGCCAAAAGCATCTCGATACAAAAAAATATAATTATCGAAATCGTGGAAACACTGCGCAAGGTCTTGTTTCCCGATTACTTTGACGGCTCGGAAAATACAGATAAGCATGCGCTTTTGCGCGAAAGACTGGGCTTTGTGCAACGCAGCTTAACCGAGCAAATCCTATCGGCATTTTTGTGCGATAAATCAGACAACGCCGAAAAAACCGCTCTATCCGAGGAAGCGCAAAACATAACAGACAAGTTTTTGGCGGCGCTCCCCCGTATAAAAGAGGTTTTGCTTACCGACGTTCGGGCGGCGTACGACGGCGATCCTGCCGCACACAGCGTTGACGAGGTAATCATAGCCTACCCCGGACTGTTTGCAATCAGCGTGTACAGGATAGCGCACGAGCTATATATGCTTGATGTTCCGCTCATCCCTCGCATCATGACAGAATACGCGCACAGCATAACCGGCATAGACATTCACCCAGGCGCCACGATTGACAAATACTTTTTTATCGACCACGGCACAGGCGTCGTGATCGGCGAAACGACAGTGATAGGCAGCCATGTAAAGATCTACCAGGGCGTGACGCTCGGTGCGCGCTCCACCAAAAAAGGTCAAAGCCTAAAGGGCACCAAAAGACACCCGACAATCGGCGACAATGTCACTATCTATTCCAACACCACGATTCTCGGCGGCGACACAATAATCGGCAACAACGCGACAATCGGCGGCAACGCCTTTTTGGTCAGCTCCGTCGCCGAAGGCACAAAGGTTGCTGTTGAGCCGCCTAAATTACGATTTTATAATATATAAGGAGTTATTATGCGAGCAAAACAGATTACCGACCTAATCGGCAACACCCCACTCTTGGAACTCAACAACTATTGCGGAAAAACCGGTCTCTCCGCAACCATAATTGCCAAGCTGGAATACTTTAACCCTGCCGGAAGCGTCAAGGACAGAATAGCAAAAGCGATGATAGAAAAGGCGGAAGCGGACGGCACACTTACGGCGGACTCTGTAATTATTGAGCCTACAAGCGGCAACACGGGGATAGGGCTTGCCGCCGTTGCCGCCGCCAAGGGCTACCGTATAATCCTGACAATGCCCGAAACAATGAGCCTGGAGCGCAGAAACCTTTTAGCGGCATACGGTGCCGAGCTTGTTTTGACGGAAGGCAAGTTAGGCATGAAGGGCGCTATAGCCAAGGCGCAGGAACTGGCAAATCAAATCACCAATAGCTTTATTCCAGGACAGTTCACCAACCCGGCAAATCCCGAAATGCATATGCAAACGACGGGTCCGGAGATATGGCGCGATACGGAAGGCAATGTGGATATATTTGTTGCCGGCGTGGGCACAGGCGGCACCGTTTCAGGCGTCGGGCGTTATCTTAAATCCCAAAATCCCAATGTAAAGGTTGTAGCGGTGGAGCCGTTTGATTCCCCCGTCCTTTCATGCGGCACGGCAGGACCGCATAAGATACAGGGCATCGGCGCAGGTTTTGTCCCGGACACGCTCGATACTACCGTTTACGACGAAGTGGTCACGGTAAAAAGCGAGGACGCCTTTAAAACGTGCAGGGAGCTAAGCACAAGCGAAGGTCTGCTTGTGGGTATATCCTCCGGCGCCGCAACCTTTGCCGCAACGCTCCTCGCCAAAAGACCGGAGAACAAAGGCAAAACGATTGTCGTTCTGTTGCCCGACACCGGCGAAAGATACCTTTCCACCCCCGGATATTTAGCATAGTTTAATTAATCACCACAAATACACCCCCCTATTTAAAATGCCACGTAATCGCAATTATGTGGCATTTTTTATATTTTTTGTGTATAAAATAGACGAAATAAATAATTTCGCTTAACATCACGGCGCGATATTGTATAATTTTTTTGATAGTTATTTCTGCGAGGAATCCCCATGAACATTTTTAATAAGCTTTATTGCAGAACTTTTCAATTGATATTCAAAGTGGCGCTGCCGCTGCTTCCGTACAAACAGCCGAAAATATTAAACTCGGTGGACGAAACGCCTGCCGTACTCAAAGAGAATAATATAACCAAGGTGTTTATCGTGACCGACGGCGGAGTGAGAAAAATCGGACTTGTCGACGGACTTACCGAGGCTCTATCCGCCGCGAATATCGAATACAGCATTTACGACAAGACGATGCCCAACCCCACCATTGCCGCCGTGGAAGAGGCGCGAGAGCAATATATAGCCGAAAACTGCGGCGCCATTATCGCCGTCGGTGGCGGCAGCCCCATGGATCTAGCGAAGGCCGTGGGCGCGCGCATTGCCCGTCCCAAAAAAAGCGTTAAAGCCATGGCGGGAATCATGCACGTCGGTAAAAAGATTCCGCTGTTTATTGCCGTTCCCACGACGGCGGGCACAGGCAGCGAAACAACGCTTGCCGCAGTAATAACGGACGGCGAAACTCACCGCAAGTTTGCAATCAACGACTTTCCGCTTACTCCGCGCTACGCCGTGCTAGATTACAGACTGACGTTGGGCTTACCGAAGTTTGTCACCGCAACCACCGGTATGGACGCGCTCACCCACGCTGTGGAGGCGTATATCGGGCGCTCCACCACCAAGGAAACGCGAAGCTACGCCATAAAGGCGATAAAGCTTGTCCACGACAATCTTAAGACCGCTTACGATAATCCCACGGATGAAAACGCGCGGCAAAGCATGCTATATGCCGCGCACTATGCCGGTATAGCCTTTACCAAGAGCTATGTCGGGTACGTGCATGCGGTGGCGCATTCGCTAAGCGGCAAATACGGTCTGGCGCACGGGCTGACTTGCTCGGTGCTGCTGCCCGTCGTGCTGGAAAGCTACGGAAAGGCTGTACACAAAAAGCTTGCCGTACTAGCCCGAGAAATCGGCGTTGCGGAAGACAAGGACAGCAACGAGGACGCTTCCAATAAGTTTATTGCGTGGATATATTCCATGAACGACTACCTCGGCATTCCACGCGGCTTTGCCGAAATCAAGGACGAGGACATAGACGGCATGTCGGGCTTTGCCGCAAAGGAGGGCAATCCGCTCTACCCCGTTCCCAAGCTGTATTCCAAAAAACAACTACAACAATTATATCATAAGGTGAAACTATAATGAACGCAATAGAACAAATTGTAAAAAACCAGCGCGAATACTTTAACGCAGGCAATACCCTGCAAGTTGCCTCGCGCATTAAATATCTTAAAGCGCTCAAAGCCGATATTATATCTCACGAGAAGGAAATATTCGAAGCCCTAAAAAGCGACCTCAATAAGTCTGCGTCCGAATCATACATGGTGGAAGTGGGCATGATTTTAGAGGAGCTGACCTTTATTATTAAGCGCGTAAAAAAGTGGGCAAAGCAAAGACGCGCACAAAGTCCACTTGCGCAGTTTCCGTCCAAGAGCTACGAGCTTTTTTCGCCGTACGGCGTGACGCTTATTATAGCGCCCTGGAACTATCCTTTTCTGCTGACCATGCAGCCGCTTGTGGGCGCGATTGCAGCGGGCAACACCGCAGTTGTCAAGCCGTCGCGCGCGTCGGCAAATACAAGCCGAGTTATGAAGGAGATAATTGAGCGCGTGTTCCCTGCGGAATACGTATCCTGCATTTACGGCGAGGACGCCAACCAAGAGGTGCTGGAATGCAAGTTCGATTACATATTCTTTACGGGCGGCGCCGAAGTCGGGAAAAAGGTGTACACGGCGGCAAGTAAAAACCTAACTCCGGTCACGCTTGAGCTGGGCGGAAAAAGCCCCGTCGTCGTGGACGAAACGGCAAAGATAGACCTCGCGGCAAAGCGCATAGTGTTCGGAAAGCTTTTAAACGCCGGTCAGACCTGCATAGCTCCGGACTATGTCGTAGCGCATAAATCTGTTGCGGAGGGGCTTGTCGAGAGCATGAAAAAGCAAATAGAAAAGCTCTATCCCGACGCACTAAAGTGCGAGTACTTTGGAAAGATTATAAGCGAGCGTCATTTTAACCGCGTCAAAGGGCTTATAGACGGCAACGTATATTGCGGCGGCGGATTTG
Source organism: Clostridiales bacterium (assembly GCA_022508365.1). Lineage (GTDB taxonomy): Bacteria > Bacillota > Clostridia > Christensenellales > Pumilibacteraceae > Anaerocaecibacter. Next base: position 5,806 of record JAFLVH010000066.1, read on the forward strand.
ACGAACACACGCAAAAAATCGAGCCCACGATTATTTATCCGGCAACGCTCGCCGACAAAGCTATGCAAGAGGAAATCTTCGGACCGGTGCTGCCCGTACTCACCTATTCGGACGAAAAGGAGCTGTTTGACATTTTGGACGCGCACCCCACGCCACTCGCCTTTTATCTGTTTACGCAAAGTAAAAAGAGAGAAAAGAAATTCATGCGGAATTGCCTTTTCGGCGGCGGCTGCGTCAACGACGTGATTATGCACATTGCAACATCTCGGATGGCGTTCGGCGGCGTGGGCACGTCGGGCATAGGCAGCTACCACGGAAAGAACAGCTTTGTCACCTTTTCGCACAGCAAGGCAATACTGAAAAAATCCACTTTGATAGACCTTCCCATACGGTACACGCCTTACAGTAATTCCAAGGACAAGCTTGTGCGCTTCTTTTTAAAGTAACAATTTATAATGCGGCAACCGCCGCATTTTTTGTTCGGATTATTTTGGAGTAAAGCTATACTGTACGAGTGCAAAAAATCTAATTGATAATTATTTACATAATTGCGTTAAAACGGTTGATTTTTAACTGCGCCTATGATATAATTACAAAGTAACAAGAGCCACTATAGTCTAGAGGTTAGGACGTTGGCCTCTCACGCCGAAGACCCGGGTTC
>JAFLVH010000067.1 GCA_022508365.1 Clostridiales bacterium
AGCCCAACACGCTTTCCGGCGGTCAGAAGCAGCGCGTCGCCATTGCGCGCGCGCTCGTAAAGGAGCCGGAAATAATAATGGCGGACGAGCCGACCGGAGCGCTTGACTCCAAGACCGGTCAGCAGGTGTTTGACACGCTTAAAAAGCTGTCCAAGACCAAGCTTGTGCTTATCGTTTCGCACGATAGGGATTTTGCCGAGCAGTACGGCGACCGCATAATCGAGCTAAAGGACGGACAGGTCTTATCCGACCAGCTCAGATCGGAAGCGGAAGGCGAGCAAAACGTCAAGTTTTACGGCACGGACACCGTGTGCGTGTCAAGCGGTTCTAATCTTACCGACGCCGATATGCAGAGCATAAAAAACTTTTTAGCGCGCTCGGGCGGCACGGCGGTCATTTCCACCTCGCGCGAGAAGATAGCGCAGTTCAGAGAGGACAGACCGGAGATATCCGTCGGCACGTTCGAGAACATAAAAGAGCAGCCCACTTCCAAGCAGTACGAGCCGCAAAAGCTAATCCGCTCGCACATGCCGCTTAAGCATGCCATCAAGATGGGTGCAAGCAGCCTTAAGACCAAGCCTGTAAGACTTGCGTTTACAATCTTCCTTTCGGTGATGGCGTTTGTGCTGTTTGGCTTAGCGTCTACGCTTATGCTGTTTGACGGAAAAGCAGTCACCAAGGCCACGCTTAACGAAATCGGCGACAAGCACATAATATTCAGCAAGGCGTACTACGAAACATACAGGTCCTACGAAGGCAGCAAGCTGACCTACGAGGAAGTGTACAAAAGGGGAACCGGTTTTACTTTAGAGGAATACGAGGAGTTAAAGAAGAAGTATCCCGGTGCTATAGCCGCCGTATACATTAACATCAATATTGATAACAACGTAAAAATCAATCAAGCGGCAGCTCAGTTTTATTCCACCAATTTGGACGGTGTTTTAATCGCCGACGATTCGCTTACCTATGTTAGCGGCACGGCGCCAAAAGAAATTGACGAAGTGGCTATTTCCGACTTCATCTTGAGCATGATAATGCTGAAAAGCACCGAGTTCTACTATTATCCCGAAGCGGTCGACGCATATCAAGAGGGCACAAAGCTTGTAGTGACAAATGCGGAAGATATAATATTCGATGAAAAAAATCCTCGCTATATTTATGTGGAAGGCGGTTATTACAAGGTTACCGGTGTGTACAAGGGCGACGAAATCCCGTCCGCTTTTCAATCGCTTAAGTCGGCTGCCGATCAAGACAAGTCGTATAGCGGCAACAGGTCCGACACGTACGATTGGCAGGATCTTCGCTCCGACGGAATGTATAATAAGATTGCAGTTACCGTAGAGCTAGCCAAAAAAATGGCACAAAGCGCCTCCTCCGGCAATTCGTACTTTGATTCCTCCAAGTATTTCAAATACAGTCAGAGTGAAGTGCGCATAGGCGCTGCGGTCGACAACAACGAATTCATAGGCTATTACAACAATAATCTCGGCAAATACAACAGTGGCGACAAAGATGTCCTCAAGCTGTACGGCTTAGACGGAAAAGAGGTCACGTCGCTCGGCGCGGGACAGGTGGCAATGCGCTATTCCGACGTCGCTAATATGCTTTACAACATATATCAGAAATACAATAACAGCATGCCGCCTGAGTTCTGGGACAACTTGAACACCGCGGTCAGCAATGCGCACGAAGATTATTATGCAAACAACCCGTACCCCTCCAAAAACAGCAACAATCCGTGGTTCGACAGGGCGCGGTACAACGAGTATTGGGAGCCGGCATGGGAGGTTATAAATGCGGCATACAACGCCGCTTTGGAAGAATATGACCGTGAGCATCCCGAACCCAAGGAGGAAGACTTCCCCGATACCGAAGAGTATGATAAACAGCGTGAAACCTGGATGCGCAACAGAAGCAATTACGCAAACAGAGCAAGAGATAAGGCAGAGGAAAAGTATCGTGCGGAGCATCCCGGCGGCGACGATGACGAGTACGTCGATTTTGATATCTATTCTGTTGTATATAGGCAGTGGCAAGACGGTTATGATGAAGCAATGGATCAGGCGCGCGTCGATGCTGCTGGCAAGCTTAAACCGTACTATGCGCTTGCTGCTCAGCTGAAAAAGGCGGCGCGTGAAGCGTTTGACGCAGCCAATCCCGAACCTAAACATATAGGTAGTCGAGACTGGGAAGATTGGTCGAATAGGCGCTACACGGCAGTGAGTTATTCCGAACCGGATACCATGCTGAACAACCTTGCCTACGATTACGTTAAATACGAACCCGAGGAAGTCTTTGAGATAATCAACAACGCTTTCGATATGCTTAAGGAAATGAACGCTATCGATAAGATTATAGCGGCCAGCGCATTTGACAACTCAAAAGTCACGGTCGAAATAGCGGGTGTATACTTTGAAGGTTCTTACGGCAACGGTATATACTTGTCCGACGATCTTTACGACAAGTTTTTTGTAGCGAACGGAAGCTCCGGATATTCCACCACGGAAACAAAGTACGAGGCTCCCAAGGACGCCTACATCTCGTCGGTGTTTATTCCCAAAACCGATTCCGCGGTCAACGACCTTGTCGACAAGACGTATATGCGTGGCAAAGACGATTCTACCTATATGATACGGAACACGGCAATGAGTACGCTCAACATGGCGATTGAACTTGTGGATACACTATCCTTAGCCTTCCTTATCGCCGGTCTGGTGCTTGCGCTGTTTGCATTCTTACTCATGTTCAACTTTATTTCCGCGTCCATCAGCGCCAAAAAGAAGGAGATAGGAATCCTTAGGGCAATCGGTGCGCGCACTACGGACGTGTTCAAAATATTCGTGTCGGAGGCGCTGATTATTGCCGCCATATGCTTTGTGGTGTCCACTCTAATTACGTTAGCGCTTTGCTTGACGCTAAACGGATTGCTCTTAGACTCGGCAATACAGATAAGCATGTTTGTGTTCGGGCCTATCTCGGTGCTGTCAATATTCGGCATCGCATTGCTCACCGCAATTATCTCCACGGTCATACCAGTGGGCATCTATTCGCGCAAGCCTCCCATCGCGAGCATTCGCGCCCTTTAACAAAAAACCGCCTTTGGGCGGTTTTTTGTTAGTTAAGAGTGCAGAGTTAAGAGTTATGGTGGCGGAGCCGCAAATTTATAAAAATTCAATCCTTATTATCAACTCTTAACTCTTAATTCTTAACTCTTAACTCGTTAATAAGTTCAAGCATTTCTTCCGTAAAACTATCTCCGCTCGGCACTATGTAGTCCGCTAATGTGCAGCGGATATAATCGGGGGTTTGCGCGTCGATTATTTTCTCTGCGTCCTCTTCCGTAATATTATCGCGCGCGGTCAGTCGCTTTATGCGCGTCTTACGCGGACAGTAAATGCACACCGTAACGTCACACAGCGAGGATAAGCCGCTTTCAAACAACAGCGGCGCGCTAAGTATCACGGGCGGCGGAAAATCTGCTATCTGTGTTTTTATTTTTTCGATAATGACGGGGTGGGTGAGCTCGTTAAGCTTTACGCGCGCGTCGTCGTCCGCCGATATAATTCTTCTCAGCAGAGCGCGGTTTAGCTTTCCGTTTTTATTTGCCTCGGGAAAGGCGAGCATGATAGACCTTTCGCCGTCCGTGCCTTGCGCAAACGTTTCGCGCGAGACCTCGTCCGCGTCGATTACGGTGTAACCCGATTGCTTTAGTGCGGTTGTCGCCGTTGTCTTTCCGCTTGCTATGCCGCCGGTAATGCCTATGACTTTTGCCGGCGTTTTGCGCATATTCAGTTCGCGTGCGTTTCTTGTAAACTTCATTACTTGCATTCCATCCAGTTGTTGCCCACCGAAATATCCACGTTGAGCGGTACGGAAAGCGATACTGCGTTTTCCATTTCACATTTTAATATCTCTTTCACTTGCTCCACTTCGTCAGGCGCGGTGTCCACAATCAGCTCGTCATGCACCTGCATAATAAGCTTGGACTTCATATCTTTAAGACGCGAATTTACGCGCACCATGGCAATCTTGATTATGTCGGCGGCAGAGCCCTGTAACGGCGTGTTCATCGCCACGCGCTCGCCGAATTTGCGCTCGGTGAACTTTGCGGAATTCAGCTCCGGTATAGATCTTCGCCGCCCGAACATGGTGGAGGCGTAGCCTAATTTTTTCGCGCTTTCTATAAGTCCGTCCAGGTACGCTTTGACGGCGGGGAAGCGCTCGAAGTACCGCTTGATATACTCGTCCGCTTTTTTAGGCGGAATGTGTATGTTTTGGCTCAACCCGTAGTTGCTTATGCCGTACACAATGCCGAAGTTTACTGCCTTGGCGTCGCGGCGCATCGCCGTCGTTACCTCGTCGGGAGCGACGCCAAACACCTCCGCCGCGGTGGACGCGTGAATATCGCCGCCGCTACGGAACGACTCTACCATCTTGGGATCTCCGGAAAGGTGAGCGAGAAGCTTAAGCTCTATTTGGCTGTAGTCGGCGTCCACCAAAACGTTGCCCTTGGACCCGACAAACATGGAACGCAATAGCCTGCCTTCCTCGCTGCGCGTGGGAATGTTCTGCAGGTTGGGATCGGTGGAGGACAGCCTCCCCGTGGTGGTAAGGGTTTGATTAAACCGCGTGTGCACCGTGCCGCCTGTAGACAGCGCTTTCCGCACGCCGTCGATAAACGTGGACTTTAGCTTTGAGTTAAACCTGTACTTTAAAATCTCGTCAACTATTTCGTATTCGCCCGACAGCTTTTCCAGTATTTCCGCCTTGGTGGAATACGTCTTTGCCGATTTGTCGGGGTAGGGAATGCCCATATCCTCAAACAGCAGCTTGGCGAGCTGTTTGGGCGAATTTAGGTTTATGTCCGCGTTGCATAGCGAACGAATTCGCTCCACATTGGCGCGCTCCAGTTCGGAAAATTTTCGGTCAATATCGTCAAGCCGATTTTTGTCAATGGCAAAGCCCTTTTGCTCCATGTCGAAAAGAACGTATAAAAGCGGCAGCTCTATATCCTTATACAGCTTGGTCATGTCACGCGCTTTCAGTTCGTTTTCGCACTCATGATATAGCGGCAGAAGTTCGGCGGCGGTTGTGGGGCTCAATCGGTATTCCAGTAGGTACGCCATAAGCGCCACGTCCTCGGCATTACTCGGTTTAATCGGCGCAATCGCGTGGAGGAGTGACTTAAGCCCGAATGTTATCAGTCGGTTTTTTTCGAGCGCGGGCTTTATAACGTCCATGCACGAGGATATGGTAAATACGCTCATAAGCGTGTCGGCTATGGGCGCGAAGTAATCGGTATTGTCATTTGTGGCTACATGCAGTCCGTCGTCGGTTAACAGCAGCGCAATATCGCCGTTTTCCTTTTGCAGAGCGGCGGAGAGCTCGTCGGTGTCTTTAAGCGTCACCGTCTCCGTCTTTTGGACATGAGGAACCGGCGCATTACCGTCGGCTGCGGCAAACAGCTCCTCGCGCGATAATAGCGATTTAAACTCCAGTTCGGAAAACCGCGTCTTTACGGCGGCGGGGAAGGGGAATGTAAGGCGGCAATCCTCAAGCGAAAAATCGATGGGTACGTCTGTGTCTATTTGCGCTAACTTTTGCGATAGGTACGCGTTGTCCCTGTCCGCTTTCAGCTTGTCGTGGCGGCTGCCTTTTATCTCGTCTAGCCGACTGTATATGCCGTCCAGCGAGCCGAAGGTTTTTATAAGCTCGGCGGCGGACTTTTCGCCTATGCCGGAAACGCCGGGGATATTGTCCGAGCTGTCGCCGGCAAGCGCCTTAAAGTCCACTATGCGACAGGCAGGCACGCCAAAGACCTCTTCCACATTGCTCGGCGAAACCTCCAGTATTTCGGTTATGCCTTTTTTGGTCAGCAGTGCGTGCGTGGTGTCGTTTACAAGCTGCAGGCTGTCGCGGTCTCCGGTAAGAATGTAGGTGAACGCGCTCGACTTTTTCGCTATGGTGCCGATTAGGTCGTCCGCCTCGTAGCCGGCAAGGGAAAACATCTTTACCCCCATGTCTGTAAGGAGCGTTTTTAATACGTCCATCTGCACCGCAAGGTCAGTCGGCATGGGCTTTCGCGTCGCCTTGTAAATGGGCGTCATGCGGTGGCGAAAGGTGGGGGCGTGCACGTCAAAGGTTGCCGCCACGTATTTGGGGCGGTA
>JAFLVH010000068.1 GCA_022508365.1 Clostridiales bacterium
TTTCGAGGAGAACCAGCTATATCCGAGTTCGTTTAGAATTTCTCCGCTAACCACAAGTCATCGCCCACTATTTCAACAGGGGTGCGTTCGGTCCTCCGCAGGATTTTACTCCTGTTTCAACCTGCTCATGGGTAGGTCACTCGGTTTCGGGTCTACGACATGCTACTGAAATTCGCCCTATTCAGACTCGCTTTCGCTGCGGCTCCGACACTGTATGTCTTAACCTCGCAACACATCGTAACTCGCCGGCCCGTTCTACAAAAAGTACGAGATAACACATTCACCCCTTGCGGAGTGCGTAGTGCGTTCTCTGCTTGTAAGCATACGATTTCAGGTTCTATTTCACTCCCCTTCCGGGGTGCTTTTCACCTTTCCCTCACGGTACTAATCACTATCGGTCATCTGGTCGTATTTAGCCTTGGGAGATGGTCCTCCCTGCTTCCCACCCAATTCCACGTGTTGGGTGGTACTCCGGATACTTGTGAGCTATGACATAGGTTTCGCTTACATGGCTTTTACATTGTTTCGCGCTGTTTTCCAAACAGCTTCGGCTACTTATGTCAAGTGCCCGTATACAAGTCCACTACCCCGCACATATTGCTATATACGGTTTGGGCTCTTACCCGTTCGCTCGCCACTACTAAGGTAATCGTTAATTTACTTTCTTTTCCTCCGGGTACTAAGATGTTTCAGTTCCCCGGGTTCCCGTATGCAAGCTATTTATTCACTTGCATACAACCATAGTTTCCTATGGCTGGGTTCCCCCATTCGGAGATCTGCGGGTCAAAGCTTATTTGCAACTCACCGCAGCTTATCGCAGCTTATCACGTCCTTCTTCGGCGCCAGATGCCTAGGCATCCATCGTATGCTCTTGGTAGCTTAATCGTCCAATTCCTAAAATTAAGAAATTACAAGATATAAACTTTCAAAATTGTACTGGTAATACATATCACCAATTTTGATATTTGTATACTCGCTTTAAGTTATATGCAGTTGTCAATGTGCGACGCGGGAAGATCCATTAGGGTCAAAAAAAACACAACAAACAACAACCAGAGATTTGTTTCCCTATTAACGTCATTGCTCATTATGTCCAGCGGTATGGCTTATTCGCGATACATGGATAACCCGTGTGCCGTCCTTTTGGGTGACAGCTTGTTCATAATATCACATCTATAAAGGTCTGTCAAGCATTTTTACAAAGTTTTTTAAAATTTTTTTAAGAAATTTTTTTACGCTGAATTATTGTTTGTCGGGCTTGACTTTTTTATGTAAGCGATAAGCTGCGCAGTCTATAACTGCGTGGTTTAATGTTTGTATATAGGCAAGCTCGGGTTGGGCGTAATTAGGTCTTTTGCTTTTTTCTTGCGCCCTATCACCGTCTTTTTGAGCAGCGGGCCCAAAACATACAGCAGCGTCGGCAGCACAAACAGCACGCCGACTATGGAAATGACCGTTCCGAAGCCGAGCGTCATGCCCATGGACGCGATCAACGGGTCGCTGGTCATAAACCCGACAAGGAATGACGCAACCGACATTATCGTGCCCGAAGTGAGTATTGTGGGAAACGCCGCCGTCATTGCGCCGATTACGGCTTCCTTTTGGGTGCGCGCATTGCTGTTGATATATCTGTTGGTCATGAGTATTGCGTAGTCTATTGTCGCGCCCATCTGTATCGCGCTTGCAATGAGGTACACAAAGAAGAACAAGTTGTTGCCTAACATGACAGGAATGGTGAAGTTGATGAATATCGCGCCCTGTATGACGGCGACAAGCATGATAGGTATGCCCCACGACCTAAACGTAATTGCAAGTATAATAAATATGAAAGCGATTGTAAGCAGCGTTATAAGCAGGTTGTCTGTCTTGAACGAGCCGTTAAGATCGTACGCACTCATGCTTGCCCCGGCAAAGATCGCATCGGGCGCTATCGCCTTAACTTCGGACGTAAGCCGTTCAATAAGCTCGAAAGTCTTTTTGCCCTCGACCGGCGCGTTCAGCCCGAAAACAAGCCTGTAATGATTTTTGCCTACAAGCTGGGTCTTGCCGTACTCCAATGTATCTTTGTACGCGGCCAAGCCTTCCCCTGCCATGTCCACTATGCTCGGGTTGCCGAACACATAGTCCAGCAAATCCTCCAACGGCACGGCATAGCTTTCCAGTTCCGCGCCGCCGACGTACCCGACGGCAACCGACGCGTACAACGAAAACAAAAGGCGCGAAGTGGTTCGGTTGATGCCCGTCATATCGGCAAAGTCGGCGTATGTCATACTGTCCGTAAGATGGTACGATTTATTCTCGTCCGTGGTTGACGGCAGGCTTATCGTCGCCCAACCGAGCGAGGACGTAATAAGCGAATCGCCTATCTCCTCCACCTTGTCCGCCACGTCACGCTGAACTTCGGGGTCGGTATCCTTGGGCAGCAGTATGACAAACATGTTGCTCGCGCCGAAGGTCTTTTCCGTTTCTCTTTGCGCGATCATGGCGGCGGACGGGCGCGACGTGTCTATTGAGTTTTGGCTGTAACAATAATTTATGGTTTGGCTAAGCCAAGCGCACACGCCGAAGAGCACGACAAATACCGACAAAATCACGTACCGAGCCTTAATAACGCCTACGCCCAGCCTTGTTATTTTGGGAATAAAGCTGCGGTGCCTTGTCCTATCCATAAGCTTTGACGCCCACATAAGCAAGCACGGCATTAGCAAAAACACCGTGACAAGCGAGCAGATTATGCTTTTTGCAAGCACCATGCCGAGGTCGAAACCAAGCCCCAGCTGCATAAACATAAGCGCGACCAAGCCCGACACTGTGGTAAGCGAGCTGGACGCAATCTCGGGTATGGCCTTGGCTAACGCCGATGTGAGCGCAGCTTGAGGGTCGGTAGGATTTTTGTCTTTTTCCTCGGTAAAGCGGTGACAGAGTATTATCGCGTAATCTATGGCGAGCGCAAGCTGCAGGATTATGCAAACCGTGTTGGACACAAACGATATCTTGCCCAGCCAGTAGTTGGTGCCCATGTTCATGACCGCCGCCACGGCAAACACCGCAGGGAATACCATGACCTCGGCAAAGCTTTTGGACGTGAGCAGCAAAACCGCAATTATAACCACCGCGGCAAGTATCAATATAATAAACACCTCGTGCGCCAAGGTGTCGGCGTAGCTGCTGACAAGCGGCGTGGGCACACTGAATTTGTATCCGCTGTCCTCTATGATTTTTAATGTTTTATTGTACGCGGCGACCGCCGTTTTGTCGTTGCTGTCGCCGATGTACGTTATGCTAAACAGCGCCTTGCCGTCCTTGTAATTTTCAGAGTCGGAGGTAAAGCCGAAATTCATTACGCCTTCTATCGCTTTTATCTGCCCTGCCAGCTCGTCTGCCGCCGCGGCGTCTATATCCTTAATAAGTATAGTAGCGGAACCGAAGGCAGCAAACTCCTCGTCCATTATCTTAATTGCTTTTTTGGTATCGGTGCCGTCGGGCAGATAGCTTGTTATCTCGTACTCCACCTTGACCCTTGTCACGCCGTAAATGCAATACGCAACAATCGCCACGAATAATACAAAAAAAATCAACCTGTTTTTTACTATGAATTCGGCAATTCTTTTCATGTCACTATATTACTATTTTGCGCGTAAAAACGCAAGCGAAATCCGATTAAGAATTATAAGCATTGATAGATTTTTGAATATATTATGATATTATTTTTGTGACAAACTAACAAACTAATATTAAGGAGACAAGTATGAATCTTCGCAAGGTTGGAATTATCGGATGCGGAATGGTGGGAAGCTCCACGGCTTTTTCGCTGCTTAATAGCGGGCTGTTTACCGACATGGTGCTTATAGACGTCAACCGCGAGCGCGCCGAGGGCGAGGCAATGGATCTAAGTCACTGCCTGCCATTTATCCGTCCGCTTGAGATTATAGCCGGAGACTACCCCGACCTAAAGGACTGCGGCATAATTATAATAACCGCGGGCGTGGCGCAAAAGGAGGGCGAGACGCGGCTTGACTGCATTCACAAAAACGTACAGGTGTTTAAGTCCATTATCCCGCAGATTGTAAAGTATAACACTGACGCCATTTTGCTTGTGGTATCCAACCCGGTGGACGTGCTGTCTTATGTAGCGTACAAGCTGTCAGGGCTTCCGAGCAACCGCGTTTTCGGTAGCGGTACGGTGCTTGATTCGGCGCGGCTCAAGTTCGGCGTTGGCAGATGGCTTAACCTCGATCCGCGCAACATCCACGCCTTTGTCGTGGGCGAACACGGCGACAGCGAGCTTGCCGTGTGGTCGAGCGCGAACGTAAGCGGCATACCCATCGACGACTACTGCGACCGCCACGGCTTTCACCACACCAACAACCGCGCGCAGATGGAGGACGACGTAAGATCTTCCGCATACGAAATAATAAAACGCAAGGGCGCAACGTACTACGGCATAGCCGCCGCCAACACCAAAATCTGCAAAACCATTGTGCGCGACGAACATTCCATAATGCCGGTGAGCACGCTTGTTAACGGGCACTACGATATTGACGACGTGTATATTTCCGTCCCCACCCTCTTAGGCGCACGCGGCGTGGAAGAGATAATCGATATTCCGCTCTCCCATGCCGAACAGGCAAAGCTTACCGACTCCGCGAATACACTTAAAGAAGTTATAAAAGAACTCGGCATTTAAAACAAAAATCGTTCAAGCGCGCACTTGAACGATTTTCTATTTTAAATTACTTTAAGTTCTTTAAGCCATTTTTTCATATCGTCAAGCGACATGTCGTGCGAAATCAGTTTGCCGGGCAGCCAGTTTGTTTCTCTTGAAGTTTTGGCTTGCAACACAGCCTCCGCCTTGCCCAATTCGCTGCTGCCGCTTGTGGCAAACGGGACAACCGTTTTGCCCGAAAAATCATAGCTCTTTAAAAAGCCGTTGATTATGGTCGGCGCCATATACCACCAAATGGGGAACCCTACAAAAACGGTGTCGTAGCTATCCATGTTCTCCACTCTTTCGGCTATTTCGGGTTCTTCCAGCGTGCGCATTTCTACGGAGGTACGGCTGTTTTTGTCGTTCCAGTTAAGGTCGGCCTCGGTGTACGGTACGACGGGCTTGATTGCAAACAAGTCCGCGCCTGCTGCCTGCGCCAATTGCTTGGCGACCATAGCCGTTTCGCCGCTGCACGAAAAATACGCTACCAAAATTTTTTTACTCATATATGTTCTCCTTGTAACGGTTTTTTCCTGTACATACATAATACCATATTAACAAACATTTTGCAATGCAAATCAAATACATTTATCGATTTTGCAAAAAATTAAAATTACCTTAACCGCGTAAAAACGGTTGACAAGCCGATATAAATTTGATATCATATCATTCGCATGGGGATTTAGCTCAGTTGGTAGAGCATCTGCTTTGCAAGCAGAGGGTCAGCGGTTCGAGTCCGCTAATCTCCACCAGTATTATAAAGGAATGTAGCTCAGCAGGTCCACCACCCTGCTACGAAGCACGAGCGAAGCGAGTATAAGGTGTGGGGTCGTGGTTCGACATTAAAAAACCGAAAACCAAAAAATCTTAATAGACCCATAAAGGAATGTAGCTCAGCAGGTTAGAGCACCACCCTGATAAGGTGGGGGTCGG
>JAFLVH010000069.1 GCA_022508365.1 Clostridiales bacterium
CAAGCTTGGTCTGGGACAGCTTTTTAAGCGTGTCGAATACCTGCTGCCCGGTCTTGCTGTCAAGCGCGCCGGTCGGCTCGTCCGCCATTATTATTTCCGGCTCTTTGACTAATGCACGCGCAATAGCGACGCGTTGCTTTTGACCGCCGGAAAGCGTGTTGGGCTTGCGGGTTGCAAAGTCGGTAAGATCTACGTCCTCAAGGAGTTTGGCTATAACTTCCTTGTCCGGCTTCTTGTTTTGCAGCTCAAGTGCGAGCGCGATATTCTGCTCGACGGTGAACTCGTCCAGAATGTTATATTCCTGAAAGACAAAGCCGACGTAAGTGTTGCGGTAGCTGTCAAAGTCCTGCGTAGAAAAGTCCTTACTGCTTTTGCCCTTGATTATTATCTCGCCCTCGTCCATGCGGTCCAGACCGCCGCAAACGTTGAGCAGCGTTGACTTACCGCTACCCGACTTACCGAGAATAAAGACCATGCCCGTTTCCGGGAAGGTAAGCGACACGTCGTCCAATGCCTTGGTGACGGCGCCCTTTTTGGTCTTGTACTCCTTTTTTAAATGTCTTACCTCTAACATGTATTTCTCCTATTTTGTCGAAATTGAAAGGCTAAATGGATTTTATCACACCTTTTTTATTATGTCAATATAAAACCGTAAATTTTTTGCGCTCGCGAAACCTTGCGTATGTAGCTTTGCGTTTCGGGAAAGACCTCCTCCCCGTCCAAAAACCTACGCGCGTTATTCTCGCCCGCGTTGTACGCCATTAGCGCGGCTGTCTCATCCCCGTCAAATTTGTCCAACATGAGCGACAGATAATAGCACCCGCACCGCAAGGACGTTTCCACGTCGTATATGTCCGCGCCTGTTATGCCCAGCGCGGAGCAGCACGCCTTAAATGTTTCCGGCATGAGCTGCATAAGCCCCTTGGCGCCCTTATGCGACGTTGCTTTCGAGTCGAATCCGCTCTCCGCCCACACGACGGATTTTACCAAAGCCCGAGACAGTCCGAATTCGTCTGCCGCCTCCGCTATTTCCTCCGCATACTTATTGGGAAAAATCATGCACAGCGCAAGCGCAGGCAGGATGATAGCGGCTGTCAAAACAGTAACAACGGCAATAACCGGCTTTTTCATGTGTATAGTATATGCTGTATGCAAATTAAGAATTCAGAATTCGGAATTCGGAATTTTTACAGCCCCTCGGTCACGGCATTCGCTGTGCCGGCTCCATTTGCACAGAGGAGCCTATAAGGTCGCGCTTTTCGCATTATTAAAACTAATGGGATCCTTCGCTTCGCTCATGATGACAAACAAAACCGAACTATTGCAAAGCTTGTTTTGTCCTACGAAGCAACCGCAGGTTATTCTGAACGCAGTTAAGAATCTCATCATTAATGGCGGCTCCACCGCCCTAATTTTTAACTCTTAACTTAAAAAACGCCATTAGGCGTTTTTTAAGTTACTTGTATCAATTTAACGAAGCATTGACGTATATCGTGTAGTCGCGGTCCGGCTTTATACTCTCCAATTTGCTTTCCGCTTTTTCCAATACCAGCCTTTTTCTTTTTTCTATCGCGGACAATATTTTTTTGTTCGCTACCTCCTCCTCTGATGCCGGATAACTGCCCGAAATCTTGCAGTAGAGCTTAAAATCTATTTTTCCGCCGCTTACCGATACTGTTACTTTGTAATTCAGCTCGCATCCCGAATACGGATATTCAAAGCCGCCTGTAAGATAGTTTGCCACGGATTCCATTGCAGATTGTACCTTAGACTCGTCTACCCCACCCGAGCTTGTCCTGCGTGAGGAGTGCTTTTTGTTCTTTTTGAAGCTGTTAATAGTAAGACCGCTTTCATTTAGCGCCTGCAATACCAATGCGGTGTATACAATCCAGCATACGGAGCCAATTGCGCATGCAATACTGCCGATACTCACCAACACCTTGCACATAATCATCATTCCATCCGATACGGACCCAAGCGAGTCAAGAAATCTAAACAGCAATCCAAACGTCAAAATTATTCCGCCGAAAAATAACGGAAAAAATGTGAGTCGCGCAAATATGCCGAGCAATCTTTCTTTGCTTGTTCCGTCGCCATAATGTTCCTTAATTTTTTTGCGCTGACGCCACCCGATAAAAATTACAAAGCAGCCGCTGAGCACTTCCGATAATGCCTTAAACCAGTTCGAGTCCGAAAGCAAATTCCCAACTAAAATCGCAACGGCGCCTATCCCCATTATAATAGCAGAAATAAATATGTCTGTTTCCCCTACCGTATACAAACCGTATAAAATAAAAAGAACACCCACGACCGTCATTATGACCGGAACTGCGCTTGTTACGAATTCACCCACAAAAAAAGATAAGAATGCAAACCCAATCGCCATTAAAAAATTTTTTAAAGCATACTTTGCGTTTCCGTTACCCTTTGATTTTCCCATAATAGCCTCCTCTTGTGTAAGAAACAAATTAATATCGTAAATTGATGCGATATCCCTAAATGGGATATAAGCATTATACCAAAGTGGTATAATATTGTCAAGTAAAAAATATTAATTTGGGATATGAGATTAAAAGAACTTCGCAAAAATAATAAAATCACGCAGTTGAAGCTCGCAATGGATCTAAATATGAACCAAAACAGCATCAGCCGCTATGAAACAGGAGAACGCGAAGCTGATTACGCTACCCTAATTGCTTTTGCAGACTATTTTGGCGTTTCTATTGATTATCTTTTAGGACGAACGAACAATCCGAAAATAAACAGATAAGCAAAATATATTACAATAACTTCATTAATACGAGACTCCTCGATGGGTTTTTATCCTTGTCTTCTTAATTCCGCAATAAGATTCCTTGCTTTGCTCGAAATAATCTGCGGTTGCTTCGTAAGACAAAACCTACTTAACGATAAACACTGATTTGTAATTCTGAACAACGCAAAGAATCTCATTTTAATGGCGCGAACGCGCCCACATTCTGCATTTTTAATTCTTAATAAAAAAATCCACATTGCTGTGGATTTTTTTAATTGCTGTGAATTTTTAATTGTATTAGGATTGCTTGGAGGAGATTGTTATTGTCAACTCACTTTCGATTTTGGTGATTCTGTAACCGTTATCGCCAAGCTCCTTTTTGTTTTTGTATGTGCCGGTTATGACAATGTCGTCAAGCTCGTAGCCGTTGTCGAAAACAAGCACAAAGTTGACCTGACCGTTGCCGTCCTTCAGCAATGCGCCGTTGTCACCGTCGCGCGAATAAGCGGTGTTTGTCGTTTCGCCGTCAGTCATCTCCTGCGTTTTGTAGACCGTGACGGAAACGTGGCTGTCGCAGACAAAGGTAATCTTATAGCCCTGCGTAAGGTCCTCCGCCGCACCTTCCTCCTGCGACGAGACATTTACGGTCAAGTCACCTGTTATCTTGGTGATTCTGTATCCGTTTTCCACCTCTGTCTCGTTTGGATACTTGATATTGTTATAGTTGCCTGCCGTTGCCGTGATGTTTTTCAGCTCGTAGCCGTCGTCGAAAACAAGCATAAAGTTTACCTGTCCGTCGCCGCTTTTTGTCAGCGTGCCGGTGCCGCTTTCCCTAGAATACGCCGTATTCGTTTGTTCGCCGCCGCTACTCATGTCCTGCGTTTTGTACACCACGACGGAAACATGCTCGTCACAGACAAAAGTGATTTTATAGCCCTGCGAAAGGTCCTCCGCCGTATTCTCCGCCTGCGAAGCGACGGTGACGGTCAAATCGGACGCAATTTTGGTAATTCTGTATCCGTTTTCCACGCCGGTGTCGGCGGAACCCTTTAAGTTGTTATATTCGCCGTCTACGTCAATATCTTTAAGCTCGTACCCATCCTTGAAAACAAGCTTAAAGTTGACCTGGCCGTTGCCGTCTTTAAGCGCGTCGCCCGAGCTGCCGTCGCGAGAATACGCAGTGGTTGCTTTTTCGCCCGTGCCGGACATATCCTGCGTTTTGTAGACCAAAACCGAAACGTTGTTGTCACAAGCAAAGGTGACTTTGTAGCCCGTTTCCTCCGAAGTGCCGTCGCCCTGAGAGCCCGCATCGGGATTATTTGTTCCGCCGCCGTTGCCGCTGTTGTTAGTTCCGCTGCAACCGACAAATGCAAAGCACAATATTGCGGCGAGCAGAACGGCTAAAAATGTTTTCTTCATAACCTAAATCTCCTTTTTTATTTGACTTCAGTTTAATATATTTAACTTAACTAAAGCTTAAATTTTGTAAACAAGTTTTTAATAAGGTTGCTAAACTTTACTATAAATAACCCCCAAGGGGGTTTTATTATATTCCATTGTACGTAAGCTTATCGTTGTACGCATAGCCGGCGGAAATGGTGTGCTTGCCCTTGAGTAGCGGCTTGCCGGCGTGAGTGCGGTTTTCTATAGAGAAGCTCTCCGTGGAGTATGCCGTCAGGTATTCGTCGTCCACGTTGAACACCACCTTGTACGGCACGGTCACGCACGAGGCGTAAGCAATATACGACCCGTTATCCGCCTTGCCCTTGCCGAAGTCTATCACCTTTATGCCCTTGCGATATCTGCCCATGACGTCTATCTGGCTGACTAGTAGACGTTTGGCGTAGCCGCGGTTGGTGCAGATAGCAATCTCGCCGTCGCCGTTGACCTGGCGTATCAGTATGCATTCGTCGTCGTCCGCAAGCATCATGCACCTTACGCCTATGGCGATGCGGTTTTGCGACGGGATATCCGACATGTCCGCGTTAAGGCACATTCCGCCCTTGGTTACTATCATGAGCGAGCAGCCCTCTGTTTCGTCCTCTATGCCGATAAGCACGTCGCCGTCGCGCAGCTTGGTCGCCTGGAACGCAGACTTGACAACTCCGTACTCGCTCCATGCCGACTTTTTGACAAGTCCGCCCTTGGAGTAGAACAATAGGTTGCCTTTGGGAAGCTTTTCCTCGACGAGCCGCATGTACAGCGGATACTCGCCCTCCACGGCGTCAGCGACTATCTTGTTGAGTTCCACGCCCTTTTCGCGCCACTTGCCGTCGGGAATGGCCTCCACGTCTATCTTGTAGCAGTTGCCGAGATTGGTAAAGCAGAAAACGCGATCGTTGGACTTGGCGCGCACCAAGCATGAACAGATTTCGTTGAGCGTGGAATTGTCCGTAAAGTCCTTTGTAGCCATGGTAAAGTTCTTTACAAGCATCTTCTTTATCTGGTGATTGGCGTTGGCGGCAACCACGTACTCAAACGTCGGCTTTTCGTCGTCGCTGGGGATTGTGTAGTGCTCGAGGTCGGCAACAAGCTGAGATTTTCTGTTCTCCTTGTACTGCTTGCGGATGGCCAATAATTCGCTCTTTACAAG
>JAFLVH010000007.1 GCA_022508365.1 Clostridiales bacterium
TCGCTTACGCCGCCGTCGCCTAGCTGTTCCACAAGCTGTTCCATTATCAGCTTGTTGGCGACTTGCTTGGCAAGCTTATCCGCCAAATCCATTGCATCGGCTGTTACCATGGTGGGATTGAGCGACATATCGTCGTCACCGCCGAGCAATTCCGCCTGCTGATCGATCAACGCTTCGAGGTCGCTGTATTCCTGCTGTGCAGTCGGTTGCTCATTAT
The DNA here is from genome assembly GCA_022508365.1 of Clostridiales bacterium. Classification (GTDB taxonomy): domain Bacteria; phylum Bacillota; class Clostridia; order Christensenellales; family Pumilibacteraceae; genus Anaerocaecibacter. Next base: position 218 of record JAFLVH010000007.1, read on the forward strand.
TAACTACGGGCACGACCTTCGGTTCGGGCTTACTCTTTGGAGCGGACTTTTTTGCGGGCTTTTTGCCTGCGTCCGATGTGGCTGTGCTCGTTCCGCCTGTCTTAGCGGAGCTCTTTTGTCCTTGACCGGGCTTTCTGCCGCGCTTTTTGCCTGTGCCTGTCGCCGTCGGCTTTTTTGCGGGCTGTTTGGGCTGAGCCGGTTCGACTATGCCGGCAATCTCGCTCAATTGCTCCTTCAAATCGGACAGCGAGTCGGATAGGTCGCTGTCGCCCTCTATTCCGTGCGGCTGTTCGCGTTCCGCAATGGCGGTTATTTCGTCGCGCAGCCTTGCGATTTCGCCGAGTATCAGCGCGTTCTCTTGACTGGGTTTTTCCTTGCTGAGCTCTTCCCTGAGGTCTGCAAGCGCGGCAAGTATCGTCTCGTTGTCCGAAGAATTGCCGGACTGCGTCATTACCTCGCGGAGCTTGGCAACCTCCTCCGCCACTGCGTCGCCTGTAGCGAGTTCTGCCTTAAGCCGCTCTAACTCGTCGGTGATATTGGCGCCTGCGTTTTCGGTAAGGTACTGGTTTTGACGCTCGACAAGGTGTGCCATCTCCGACATGAAGTTGAGCGTGGCAAGGTCGGCGTCGCGCTGATTGGCCATTTCGGCGCGGAGAGAAGCCAACTCCTCCAAAATCCTGTCGCTTGAAACATCCGTCGACATCGCAGCAACCTTTTCGGAAAGCGCGTCAAGCACCGCTTCGCGCTTATCGAGCGCGGCCTTGAGAGCCGCAACCTCCTCCGCAATGGCCTCTACGTCGCTCGCCGAGCCGGCGGTTGATACCTGGTCGCGGAGCGAAGAGAGCTCGTCTAAGATAATATTGTTGTAGCTTTCGTAATTGGACTCTCCGGACACGGGATCGTTGACGTTTGCCATGCTGATTGCAAACAGCTGATCTCTAAGCGACTGAACCTCGCTCATAAGCGTGTCGTTAGGCTCGCTATCCGTCTTCTTGCTTGCAATATGCTTTACGTCCTCTATCTGCTCGCGCAGGGCCTGGAATTCGTCGCGAAGCGCCAAAATCTCGCTCATGACGCCAAGGTCGGGTTCGTCCTTCAAGGTCTGAACGTCGGCTTTGATGGTGGTTACGTCCTCCGCCACACCGAACAAGCTGTCGGGCGAAGAAAGCATAGCCTTGATTTCCGCCAACTCGTTGCGAAGCGTCTGAACCTCCACGCTCTCGCCGCTTTCCGCCGCCACCGTGGTGAGCGAACGAAGCTGAGCTATCTCGTCGCGAATATCATTGAGCTCGCCAATGAGCGAGTGCTGTTCGGACTGCGCCGCAAGCATGTCGCGGATTTCCTGCAAAGCCTGTTCGTCAAGCCCGGAAGCAGTCTGTACGGGCGCGGCATTGGCAGTGGCAAGCTGCGCTTTAAGCTCGCGAATCTCGTCAATAAGCGAAGTGTCGGAAGCCGAGGCAGTCATAGCTATCATGCTGTGGATAGCGTCTTTAAGATCGTCTATCTGTGCGGAAAGCACGTCGGTACTGTCCGCTCTAAGCTGCGCATTTTCCGCACGGAGCGCTTCTACTTCCGCGCGCAATTCGGCAATTTCCGCCGAGTGGTCTACAGGCGCCATGTTTGACAGAGCATTCTTTATCTGCTCAATCTCCACGTAGATCTCGCCGATCATATCGGACGATTCAGCACCGCCCTCTTGCGTGGGAGCTCCTTGACCGTTTTTAATCTCATCGAGCGCCGCATTTACCGATTGCAGCTGCTCCATCACCGGCGAAAGGTCTACGGTAGCGGTCCTTACGCCTTCCGTCGTGCCTTCGACCACGTTATCCAATACGGCAGCGTCGTGAAGCTCGTCCAGGACAAGGCGCATGTCCTCTACCTGTTCGGAAAGCGCAGCAAAGCGATCGCCGCCAAGGCTTTCCTCTATTCTGTCAATATCGTTCTTAAGATTGATAATTTCCTCGAGAACGGCGCTGACGTCTTGCACAATCGGCGCTTCGCCGCCATCCTCGGTCGGGACGGTCGCTCTGCCGCCCAAAAGCTCTTTAAGCTCGTCGATGTTGGCGCTAAGTGCGGTCTGGTCTGCGCGCAAACCGGTAATTTCGTCCAGAACAGCCGTGTAATCCTCGGGGTTTTGTTGTGTAGTCATGCGCTCTGTTACAGGCTCGCCGCCGGAGGCGCTTGCCGTAGCGTTGAGCACCTCGTCCTTGAACGCAAACACCTCGTCGCGCAGTGACACTATTTCGTTGAGTACAAGATTAATCTCGCCGTCAGTTGCCTGCGCACCGCCCTCGCCTGCGGGAATATTGGCGATATCCTCGCGGAGTGCGCGGATTTCGTCAAGCATGTTGCCTGAGGAGATAGCGGCAAGCTCGTTTTTGATAGCCTCCAGCTCGCTGGCTACCTCGTCCTGATCGACTATGCGCGCGGCCTTGATGTCGTCTCGCAGCGAAAGTATCTCCTCCACCGTGTCGTACTCGGCAGGAGTGTCAAGCTTTTCTCTAATGGCGGCTATTTCGGCAGCAAGAGTCTGCATTGTCTCCGAATCAGCCCCACCGGTAGACATGCCTTCAAGCGAGGACTGCAATGTAGCAAGCTGCACCGAAATATTGTCGATGGCAGCGACGCTTCCCTCGTTTACCGCCTGTGTGGAGTTTTCTATATTAACCAAGCGCTCGCGAATGTCTGCTATTTCGCCTAACAGAGCATCGCGTGTTTCCGCATCTAAGCCGGAAGCGGACAAGCCCTCGTCAAGTGTGTTGATGTGAATTTCTTCGCGTATGCCGCTGACGGTGTCGATAATCTCCTGCTTGTTTGCAAGCGCCGTCTGCTCATACTCCGACATTTTTTCAAGTATCTGCTTGACGTCGGCCACGGTGCCGTCAACCGTTTCGCGAAGGAGCGTGACCTCATCCGCAATAACCTGGCTATCTCCGGTTGCGTCCGTCGAAGAGTTAATGGTTTCCGTAAGTGTATTGACCGCTTCGTGCAATGCCGTAACGTTGTCGCGAATAAGCACTACGTCATCGGCCAACGGCAACATTGCAAGCTGATCTAGTATGGAAACCGTATTGTCGCGCGCGGCAACCACGTCCTCGGCCTGCGGCATTTGCGCAAGCGTGTCCAGAATGACTGCAATATTCTCGCGCAGCGCGGCAAGCTCTTCCGAGGCGTATTCGGTTTGAACCTCTGTGGTATCCGTTTCGGTTTGTGCTACAACAGGCGCGTCCAGCTTTTCCAAAATACTGCCGAGCTGCTCGGATATAGGCGCCAAAGCGTCAAGCGCGTTTAATGCCGCGTCGCGTGCCGCAACCACATTGTCACCCATGGCAACAACGTTGTCGTTAACCGTTGCGACGCTGTCGCCGATACCGGAAATGCTACCGCTGACTGCAGCTATATTGTCGTTGACTGTAGCTACGTTATCGTTTATTGCGGCTATATTGTTACCGACGGCAACAACATTGTCGTTAACCGCAGCCACATTATCGCCGATTATCGTAATATTTTCCGTCGCGACTGCCACGTTGTCGGTCATGGCAACAACGCTGTCGTGCATAGCAGTCACATTGTCAACTATGCTGCCAATGTTTTCGCTGACTGCGCTGACTGTTGCGCCCACGGACGCTACGTTATCTCCTACTAAAGTGACGTTGTCGGTGAGCAAGGCAACGCTGTCCACCATAGATGTGACCGCGTCCTTGGTTACTGCAGCGTCTTCAGCGACCGTATTAATAAGCGTAACACGCGCCGCTATCTCATCGAGGTAGCTTATAAACTTTTCTGTGTCCTGAACAGCCTCCGATGCTGCCGGGATCTGTTCGCTTTCCGCAAGGGCAAGCTCCGCCTGCTCGCGCAAGAACGCAATATCGTCAAGCAGTTTCTGTCTGTCTGCGGTGGCGGCATCGGTATTGGCAGCCGACAATTCCATAAACGAATTTATGTCGGCGCGCAACTGCTCCATAGTCTCCGCAGACGGCATAGCAAGCACCGTGTCGGAGACAACGGCAAGCGAATCCTTGATAGCCTGCGTTTCGGCAAACACTGCGGAATTATCTGATTCCGTCATGCCGCCGCCGACAGCGCCCTCGCCTAATCTACCTACTATGTTGGCTTCCGATTCGAGAACTACGTTTGTGAGGTCCTCGTAAAGCTTGTCAAGCTGTGCGGTAATATCGCCCATGAGCGTGCTGGTTTGTTCAACCATCTGCATCGAATTTTCCGCGCCCTCGCTCATGCCGGACGACGCCATATCGGCGCGCAAGTCGGCTATATTGTTTAACAATGCTTCGTAATCGTCGAGCTTAGCGCGGATATAGCCGAGGTCGTCAAGCATGAGCTGACGCTCGTCATCCGTCATTTCGGCATTTGCAGTGGGCTCCGCCGCTTCGGGCTGTTGCAGTTTTTCCAAAACCTCGACAATGCGATTGGTTATATCAAGGTAATTGTTGCGAAGCTCCTCAAGCGCCTCGGACATATCTTTGTTGCCCGTTGCCGCTTCAAGCCTGTTTTTAAGGTCGTCAACAGCATACAGTATTTGCTGCAGTGCGGCCTCGTCCATGGTAAGCTCGCCGTCGCCCGACGTGGGGATAATGGTGGGCGGTCTGTCCAAGACAGCGGTCTTAAGATCGGCAAGGCGTGTAAACAACGTTTCGTCATTGACCGAACGCGAGGGCTTATACACCTTGGGCATATTCACTTCGGGCAGATCCAGTACGTCCGCAACCGTGATTTCCACAAGACGCGCAACCAAGTCCTTGACGCCCGATTTGTCGCCGCTCGGAGCCAATAGCACCCCGGTTATCTCTCCTACCGCAGCGGCATTTTCCGCTTGGTACTTGTTGTCCTGAAGTGTATTCAACTCGGAAACAAGGTCGGGCAGATAATCACTGTAGGACTCGACGCTCGCGTCCGAAATCTTTTTGACAAGGTTGAAGAAGCGGTCGGCGCTCTCGCGCATTGTCGGCGTGACGGTTGTCATGCCGTGCTCGGCGCAATATTCCGCAATTGCGGTAAATGACTTCTTATCAAGCGGCTGATTGCCGAGCTCTGCAATAAGCGCGTTGGTCGCCTCTATCAAATCCACAATATCCGGCTCGTCGCTGTCGGTCAGCCTCTTAGCATAGGCATAAACCGAATTGAGCTTTTCTTTGTATGAAGTAGATTGCGAGTGAACATCAAATGTAACTTTTTTGAAGTCGTTTACAAGCTCCGCAATCGTTTGCGCACGCTTGACCGCCGCAGACGACGTGTTGCCGATAACCGTTTTTATCTCGTACAACTGGCGCAAAAGCTCTGCGGCGCTTATGTCCGAAACGCCCTGAGCGACAGGAGCAGGCTGCACAGCGGGAGCGGCGGCGGCAGCCGGGGCCACCCCACCCTCCAACATCGACTTCAGCGATGAAAGCTCGCTTGAAAGCTGAGTAAGTCCGCCGTCGTCCATGCTGCTGACAACTTTTTTGATAGCGGAAACCGCGTCGTCAAGTTCCTTGACGGACGGCATCCCCTCCATCTGCTTTTTCAGCTGCTCAATATCGCCGCGAATGCGCGTATCGCTGTCGCGCATTGCATGCAAAATAGCCTCGTTGAGCGAGAGTAGTTTATCTAAATTTAACTTAGGTTGTTTTTTACCGCCCTCAAGGTGTGCCGGCTGTTCAGCCTCAGGCAACTCATCTTGAGGGCTTGACGCGTTTTTTAGTAGGTCGTCGATTTTACTCTGCAACCGCTGAATTTCTGCTTGGTATTGGGCTTCCGCAAACTTTTGGTCACGAGCCATGTCTTCCTTAATACGCTGCAGCTCTTTTTGCATCTCCAGGCTGTTCTGATTGCGAGCAAGCTCGTCGCGCAACCGAGAGATTTCATTGTACATGACAACCTCACTGCCCGCAGGCGGCGCAGTAGGCTGATAAATGTACTGAGGCGGCATTATAGGCATAGGCTGCTGTTGCTGCGCAGCCGGTACCATGCCCCTCTTTAATTCGGCAAGCTCGTCAAGAACCTTGGTCAAACGGTCATCATAGTAGTCATCGTTGTAACCCTCGTCGCCGTAATCGTCATAGTCCTCGTCGTACTCTTCGTCGCCGTAGTCGTCGTAGTCATCGTCGTATTCGTCGTCGTACCCGTCATCGTACTCCTCGTCACGATCGATAACTTCTTCTTCTACGATCTCCTCATCGTCACTCAACGAAAAAGTCGTCTTGTCTTGGTTGTCCATAAATGTTCCTCGCATTTGTTTTTTGTTTTTGCACTTATTCCAACCGCAATTCATGCGGAATCGAATCTGTTGATTTACAGTGCGGCGTAGTGTATATTCCGCCGCTTGCTACTATCTGGGCCTCCTAGGCGCTCCGGGACGTGCACCCGGTCTTGCTCCGGGACGTGCACCCGGTCTTGCTCCGGGACGTGCACCCGGTCTTGCCCCGGGTCTTGCACCCGCTCTTGCTCCGGGACGTGCACCCGGTCTTGCTCCGGGACGTTGTCCGGGCCTTCTCTTGGGTATACGATTGACGCGTTCCGTAACCTTGCGAACGATGCGCTTCGGCTTTTTGGCATTCTCCGCCTTTAACCGCGCAATCTCGCCGCTGTTTTGGATGTCGTCCATTGTCTTGTTGTAGAAGTCCATAAGCTCGGTAGAACCGCGCTCGTCATCATCAAACGTGAGCTGCAGGTTGTAAAGCCTCTCGCGAAGAGCCTTGGCTTGCTCGTCGTCCTTGAGCTCCTTCATCTCGTTGCGAATGGCTATAATCTGATCCCTACGCAGCGCAACCTTTTTGGCAATGGCATCCGCACGCTCTTGTTCAGCCTTTTGACGCGCCTCTTCTTCCTGACGCTTAGCCTCTTCCTCCAAACGTTTGGCCTCGGCCTCTTCCTCTGCCTTGCGGCGCATCTCTTCTATCTCTTCCTGCGCCTTGCGTTTGGCTTCTTCGGCTTCCTCTTCCGCTTTGCGTCTGGCTTCTTCCGCCTCAGCCTCCGCCTTTAACCGAGCTTCCTCTGCCTGGGCCTCTGCCTGACGTTTTGCCTCTTCGGCCTCAGCCTCGGCTTTTAGCCTTGCTTCCTCGGCTTGAGCCTCTGCCTGGCGTCTTGCCTCTTCGGCTTCGGCCTCAGCCTTTAACCTGGCCTCTTCAGCCTCGGCTTCCGCCTTGCGTCTGGCTTCTTCAGCCTCGGCTGCCATCTGCTCCTCTGCGGCTTTGCGCGCGGCTTCGGCGGCTTCTACATCAGCTCTTGCCTTTTCCTCGGCCTCAATACGCGCCTTCTCCGCCTGTTCGATAGCCTCTTGCGCAACGCGTTCGGCCTCAAGACGTGCTGCCTCGGCCTCCTCCTGCGCCTTACGGCGGTCGGCGTCGGCCTGCTCTTGTGCCTGTTGAGCGGCAAGACGTGCTTGTTCTGCCTCAAGCTTAGCACGCTCTAGATGCTTCTTAAGGTTCTCGGCCTCTATCTTGGTCTGGTCTTGACTGATTATACCGCTGCCGGAAGTAATAAGGTCAAGCGGATTGGTATTGTTGATAAAGTCATCGAATATCCTGCAAGCTTCCTCAAACTCGTCGTTGGCACGGTCGAGCTGGGCACGAGCCTGCTCAAGCTGTTCGTCGTGCTCGGCTTGAGCCTCCATCTTGCGCTTGGTGCCGTCGATGTTGGTCTGTTCGAGTCTCGCCTTAAGCTCTTCAAGCTTGTCGTTGGTTTCGCCCTGAGCGACCATAAGCTCAAGCTTTTCGTCCTCGGACGCAGCTTCCATTTGCGCATTAATCTCGTCAAGCTGCATCTGGACGGAAGCAATTTCCTCTTCTATCTCGGAAATATTCGACGCTATTTCCATAGCGATCATGGTTACGTCGTTGGCGGAAGCGGACAAATCCTCGTACACGGCTTGAGCGTCTGCAACAGCCTGTTCTGCCTCTGCCTTCTCCTGCTCGCGACGCGCCTTTACAATCTCGAATTCTATCGCGCCCAAAACCTGGTCATCCGCCTTGATAACCTCTTCCAGCGGAATCTCGTTTTCGCCGATAAAGTTGTTTGCCTTGCGGCGCTGCGCCTTGAATTCGATGCCGATGTCGGCTTTTTGCTTGGTTGTTTTAGTGATTTCACGCTCGAGCTCGGAAAGTCTGGCGTTGGCATCGGAAATCTGCGCGTTGAGATCGGCGATGATGCCGAAGTCCGTAGCACCCAAAATCTGCGATTTCGCTTGAGCGACAGCGGACTTGAGCGATTCGCGCTCCTTTTCCTGCTCTTGCTCCAAAGCCTCGATGCGCTTCATCTCGTAGTCGGTGTTGTTGACAGCCTCGAGTAGCGGCGTCAATTCCGTGACCTTGGCCTCGAGTTCCTGACGCTTGCGAAGCGCTTCCATACGCTCGACATAAGCATCGTATTCCGCTTTGGCTTTTGCAAGTTCGGCTGTGACGCGCTCCAAGTCGGCTGTCTTTTGATCGTTCAACTCGTTGAGCTTTGAATAGATGCCGTTTACGCGTTCGCTGCCGCCGAGCAATTCCTCAAGCTCTTGACGCAAGCGTGCCAATTCCTCGGTATTGCGCTTTTTCTTTTCCTCTTTTATGCCGATATCGCGAGTGATTGTCGGCTTATCCTTGTTCTTAGCGGATGCGAGCTTAAACTCGAGTTCCTCGATATCCTTGGACAGTTGCTCGTCGTTTTGTTCAGCCTTGGCGATCTTCTCGCGCAGTTCGTCTTCCATGGTCTTGGCGCGAGTGACCTCGGTTTGAACCTTATCCAGACGGGTCTTAAGCTCGGTAAGCTCTTTGTTGAGAATCTCGTTCTGACGCTCGATAGCGCGCAGTCTGCTCTCCTCGGGCGAAGTGTCGATGTCGATCTTCTCCTCGCTGAACTCGTCTGACTTTTTCTCTTCCTCGACGTACAAAGGTGAATCGGGATCGAAGTCGAGTACAAACAATTCCTCTTTGACCGTTTCGGTAGCGGCGGGTTCGCTGCTTGCCGGCTTGGACGAAGCAGCGCCATCTTTGTTGGCGTCGTTCTCGCTCATTACGGCCTCGTCCATAGGGATAGACGACTTGTAACGCTCTATAATGCGCTTCTTTTCCTTATCCAGCTCGCGCGCCTGCAAATCCTTGGACTTGAAGAACGTGCGGCGTACCATGCCCTTCGGCTCGTATTTTTCCACGAAGATGCGCTCTAACAGCTCGTCGTCGGAAATATACTTGGCAATAAGCGCGTAAAGCTCTTCTTCCTCGGACGGAGCGGTGGTGTTGGTAGAGCCGGGCTCGCTGCTTGCGGGCGTGGACGGCGTGGAAGTAGCCCCACCCGTACCCGAAGCAAGCTGCAACGCATCGGAAGGAGCCGCAGCGCCCTGCGCGGGACCGGAGCCCAACATCAACTGGTTGGTGTTTTGCGGCATCATGGGATTTTGCGCCGCACGCGCTTGCGCCTGGGTTTGCGCTATTGTCGAATTAAGCTTGACAATATACGACGACACGGGCGCCTGCATGGCAAGCTCGTCCTGCTTGTGCTTGGAAATAGCGCGGATGAATATCCATACAATAAACAGTATAATGATAATGCCGCCGAGCGCTATTGCTGCAATAATCAGACCTGCTTCCCAATCATCGAAACGAGCAAACAGGTTGCCTGCATCAATGTTGATGTCTATTACCTCGGACTCGAATGTGATCACCTGCCTGCTGCTGTTGGTGAATTCCAGCATTACCCTTGCCGTAGCGGTTTTGTTAATGCCACCCGGCTTGGGGTCGAGCGTAAGAACATTGTTTTTGAAAGTAACGCCCAGCTGCTTATCGTTAAGCGAATATGCGTTGGTTAGCAGATAGCCGCGCTCGCGCATGGCGGAGAACACACCGTCGTTAAGCGCGTTGTACGAAACGGAATCCTTGCCTCTGATGGGATCGAACTTTATCGAATATCCGCCGTAGGTGTTGACAACAATAGTGGTTTCAAAGTCGCGGCTGTCGTTTGACGTGGTGCCTACAAAATACAGCACGGAGAACTTAATCGTATATGTGGTGTTGGCGTTAGAACTTTTATTTGCGGTAATGCGATAGAAAGAAGGCCAAGCAGTGGTCTCGTCGAGCACAAAATTTCCGCCGTCAAGCTTAACGCGTTCAATAGTCAATCCGTCTATTTTTAAATTCTCGGAATCGTTAAGCCTGGTGCTGTTGTGATTGAAAGTGGGCGCAGTAAAGTTATCCGGCGCACTGTATTCCATTATGTCGGATGGACGAATGATAATTGACCTAAAGTCGGAAGAATCCTTATCGGGTTGCTCGATAAAACTCGACCCGTTGATATCCCACACGTTTTGCGAAGTTACATTAAGGCGGAGATAAGACGATAAAATATTCTTGGTTTGCGGATTTGCCGGAGCAAACTTATAAGGAATTTGAATATTATATCTGTTGTTACCAACCTGTCCTGTTACGTAAGATAACGTAACCTGCAGCATGTGAACTTCTTCCCAGAACCCGGGACCGGAGTAACCCGGCTTATCGTTGAATGCATCGATTTCCCTGGACGTTATTTGCACAAAGCCAGTAATGTACGGAGCAATGCGAACAAAGGTGCTGGACGGCGTGGAGCTTTTAATCTCATTTTGGAGTGACAAACCAGAGATACCGAGGAATGACACAGATTCAATCTTGAAATTAGAAACAGACCTAACCAACCACTTTTTGTCGGAAGCATCCATCAAAATGTGATCGTCTGAATCGTATAAAGCGCGCTCAAGCAAATAATCCTCAAGGTTGATTGTAAGGTTGGAATAGTTGCTTATGGTCAAAATGGGCTTATGACCGTCGCTGATAGAATACGAATTTTCTTCTTTTGTATTGTTGCCCGAGCCGGTGTACTCATTTCCGCTGCCGTTTACTTTATAACCGACAATTAGGTAGCTTTTATCTTCCGCAGTTGTTGCGTCGGTAGTTTCCGGACACTGAACAAATGTATCGACGATTGTCAACGCAAAATATACGGTATGCTCGGTGTAAGGCTCATCGTCATCGCGCACTACGGCAGTGAAATACCCCTTGGTCTCGCTCCCCTCGAACATCGACAAAGCTTCAATCTCAAAGTGGTCGACATAATCATCGGTGGAGGTGGTGCTTACGGTAAAGTGCGGGTTGATGCTGTTGATAACCGACGTTCTCACAAAAGAGAAAGTGTGACCTTCGGTATCGCCTGTCAAAACTGCATTAGCGTACACATAGCGCTTACGCCAGTTTTTGCTGTTATTGTCAGATAAGTTGGTTGCGGTTCTGTCGCGGTTTTCGGTCTCCTGCGCCTTGCCGTTTACGTTAAACGTAAGATTGACAAGCGACGAAACGACGGAAGATCCCGCATTGTTACCCTCGGACAAACTGTCGGCATGCGCCGCTCTGCCCGGCAATAAAAATGCGACAAACAGTGCGACGATTGCAAAAGAGGCAACAGCCAAAAGCAATAATTTATTTTTTATCAAACCTGTTTTTTTCATGATCACTCGCGCCCCCCTTACATATTTCCGCCGCTGATGTCGGACGCGTCAAAAACTATTGTATTTCCGTCCATGTCCTGTGCGCCGTATCCGCCGTCACCGCCGAAGCCTGCGCCGGGATCACCGAAACCGGCATTGGGATCGCCGAAGCCTGCGCCGGGATCACCGAAGCCGCCGTCAGGCGGGACAAAGCCGCCGCCATCCATGCCGAAGCCGCCGTCCGGAGGAACAAAGCCTGCGCCTTCCACGGGTACATCGGTAGCGAACGGAGTAACGGGAGGCACGCCACCTGCCTGCGCAGCGGCAAAAGCTGCCTTTTTGGCCTCCAATTCCGCCTTGAGCTCGGCAACGGATTTTTTGCCGCCCTTCTTCTTCTTTTTGGACTTTTTCTCGGCGGTAGCGGCAAGGTCGGAGTTGACAAGCGCTACGCCGCTCTCCTCCTCCTTGTCCCTGCGCATCTCGCTGAACATTTTTGCGTACTTGGGATCTTCCATTTTAAGCTTGGACTTGACAAGCTGCTCGCGCGATGCGGCGCTTGCCTTGCCGTGCATCCTGTCGCGCATACGGATAAGCTCCTGATTGCGCTTGATGATGGCGCGCTGTTTGGTCCTTGCGCGCATGTACAGGATGAAGCGAATCATAAAGATGATAAATAGCACGCCAAACACTATGACCGCAGAGTAAATCCAGATATTGCCGTAGCCTATAAGATCGTCTTCCTCCATGACGGGAAGCTTGTCAATAATACCTGTGATGGAAATCTTAAACGACAGCACCCTTGTATCGGCAACATTGTCGGCGTTGTATACGGATACGTTAAGCTCGTAATACTTGGTGGTGTTTGCTTTGGGCGTTATCTCTATTTTTAATTCATCCACGCTCTTGTCGTATTGGAAGTACTTCGCGGCAGAGCTATCTGCAGACAGAAGGAAAATCTTGAAAGAGCCGTAGGAAGTGGTGTCGTTAGGGTCGGTATTGATAAGGTCAAGCAGATACGATAAATCCATAGTGACCTTTGTATTTAACGCAGAGCCCTGAGTCGTCCACCAATTGGTCGCCTTTTGCGTATGACGGCAATCTATATCGGCAGTCAGCGGCGCACCGTTTTCTCCGTTAAGATATATCTTGCCGGACACTAGCGGAATAATTATCTCTATGACGGTTCCGTCGGGAGCACCCTCGTATGTGGTGACGGTTGTGTCGGCATTGGTGAACCTGACGTGCATATAGTACGTCTGGCTGGACGGAACGGCGCTGTCCGCTGCAATTATGCGGATAGTGGGATCGGTCTTGATATTTTCAAACACAGCATTGCTTACAAAAGACGGCAATCCGGTTTCATTTGCTTCGTTTGTAAAGTATATTGCGTTGTAGACCTTGTTGTTGTTTTTTACCGAATTATCCTGCACGTCGTCGTACAAAATATGGTATTTATTCCCCGTCGTTTCGGAATTGAAGCTGGGATTAAAGCTGTTGGCGTTGCGCAGCACCTCGTAAAGCTCCGACACGGTAATGTATTGGTCGTCTATTATCGTTATGCTGCTGTACGTGGTTTTGGCAGAAACATTAATCGTCAGCCTAAATGAAACGCTCTTGTCGTATACGTTTACGGAGAACTGTATTACACCGGTACCGGAACGCAACGGAGTGACTGTAAACTTGGTCTTATCCGACGGATTGTAGTTGTAGTTAAACAGCCTGTTCTCGTTGGCTTTGGCGTCTTCGGAAGACTTTACGTCGTATATCTTGGCGTTGGTCTTTAGCGCATTGTAAGCGTCCTGCGTCAACGAACCGCCTGTGTCTTTTCTGACCAAGCTGATAAACGGCGAGGAATTAATATTGTCGCTACCCTCTCCGAATAACTCAAACGTGGAATTTTTGGTTATCAAATATTCCGTTGTTTCCGCGGTGGTGTTTTTGTTGATATTAAATCCGACGATACTGTTGAAATTGAATGTGATAAATATCTTTTCGTCGGCATAGCCTGTGCCGTAAGTGAAATACCTTGATTTTTCCGCATCCGCAAAGCGCTGCAAAGCAACCGTAAAGTTTATGTTCATATCGGTTGTGGGATGCACGGTTATTTGGCTTTGTGTGAGCGAAACAACCGCCATATCGGGTTGTCCGGTGTAGTCGATAAACTGATCGCTGAACGCCTTAAGCTTGGCGCCTGTAGTTGCATTGTCATACGAAAAACTTACGTACGTCGTATTGGTAAAGTAGATATAATCGGACAGTTTAATCTCAATGGTATCGCCCACAAACACCGTGCTGTAATTGACAACATACGTGTTTTTGTTGCCCTGCACATTGCCGTTGATATCGGTCACTTGTCCGTTGACCAAATCGCTCTTAAGTCTGAGCGAGGGCTGAGAATATACGTATGCTACGTTGTTGGCGTTTGTTCTGACGGTAGTATTGGTCTCGACATAGCCCTTTTCGTCGTCATAATTGTATGTGGTTACAGTGTTGCCGTACAATCTGGCGTTGGCATATCCGCTTTGCCTGCTGGTGACATAGCCTGTTACGTGGGTATCGTTGGCGGTAGTGCCGGTGTACCTAAGCTCGCCCGTGGCATTTTTAGCGGTAAATAAGACCACGTCGTAGCTGAATGTCAAATAATTGATTTCCTCTTTGGTGGAAAACTTAAAGTTGTATAAGCCGTACTTGTTGTTAAAGTCGGTCGAAAGCAGCTTTACAATGCCTGCGTCGGCATCAATGGAATAGGTAGAGTTAGCAGCGGCGGAAGACAGCGCAACATCAACCGTGACGGTTCCTATCGTGCCCTCTACATTAGTTGCGTTATTGCTTATGATATTGTTGCCTACAACATCGGCATACGGGGCAAGCCTTATCCTATCGCTGTCACGGTCGGCAAATATATACTGATAAGTATCGTTATATTTGGCTAAATCCGCGGCGTTCAAATAATAACGTAAATCTGCCCTTTCTATTCTGTCGCTGTCGGGGAAGCCTACGTCATTTGCCTTCATCTGCTTGATTATTGCGCCCTTGAAGGCTACGAATTCGGGCTTACTCTTGACCTCTTCGCTGTAATCGTTGAGAAGGAATTTAATAAGCTCCTCAATGCCGGTGGAAACGTCCTGCGCGGCAATGGAATACTGGGTGTTGTTGGGGTTGTTGGGATCCAAAAGCGGTATATTGCTGTTGTCGTTGCCGTCGTGTGTGACAAACTTAATCACCGACGCGGTATCCGCTATGGAGAACGTTATATTGCACTTTTCATAATCGTAGTAAACGGCATTGTCCGCAACGTTGGCGGCAGAATTGCCGGTGTATTTGTTGTAATCGTTGTAGCGCGCAACGTAAAACTCGAGCGTAATATTCTTGCCCTTGGAAGATTGCAGCGGATGAATGCGTATGCCGACGCCGTTAGTCGCGTCGTACACAACGCTGAATTCAAACATATTCTGCTGCTGCTTGTCGGACATTAATTTTCCGTCAAAGTAGAACCTGGGATAATAATAATTATCTCTCAGTTCGTTTGATTCGTCGTATTTTTCGTTTGTAAGATTGCTCTTGCTGACAAAAGGTATATTGGCATCGCCTTCTTTCAAGCCGATAATCCTGTATGCGTCGCCTATATTGTTTCCGTTGATAAGCGGCTTATACCCTGCGCTGCTTCCGTTGGAGAAGACCGTATGAGATACAACCTCCGTCTCATCCTCCTCTTCTTCCTCTTCCCCTCTGTCTACGGTTACTGCGCTGAGCGAAGAAGTCCATACGTAGAATGTTGCGGTGTCAAAGTCGGGAGCGAGAGCGTTTGCGGTGGGAGCAGCCGACGGGCTGAATACAACCTTGTTGTTGTTGTTCAATGACCAGTTGGTTATGGGTCTGCCGTTTTTATCGGCAAACTCGTCGTAAACATTCTGAACAAAGTCGCCGCCGCTTACTGTTATGCGGACAAGCTTGCCGTGCGAAGTTACGGCATAAAGATTATGGCTGTAGCCGGAATATATTGCGACAAATTCTTCCTGTTGACTGCCCGTCTTGTTTACATAGTACAGTTCTTTTGACGGAACGCCGTTTGCCCACGCCCAAATCGTGCCTTTGTCCGTGAGCGCCGCGCTGATATAATCCGCATCGTTTTGCACGGAGGCAACAAATGCACTTTCGCTTGAAGTACTATCGCTTAAGGTGTTGGATACGGAGCCCCAAAACGCCTTGGTGTTTTCGTTGGTCTGCCTTGTCTTGGTTTTTTGTTTACCGGCAACAACCGACACAAACGTGCCGCTTAACATCCTCGTCGGCTCTTGTACGACGCTTCCTTTTGAGCCGTTGGCGGAAACCTGGCTGTATTCATTGTCGCCCCAGCCGTAAAGATTGCCGCCGCTTATTCCGTATCCTACATCATTGCCGAGAGCAACGGGATAGCGCACAGGCATTAATGCGGTTTTATTATCGCCGTACGTCCTAATCTTGCCGTCGCCCGCAGTGCTCGGAAGGTCGTCCGTTTTTCTGCTGCTGTCGTTGCCGATAATATAGTCCGCAGGATGATCCTGTGGTACGCTGTATGTAAGACCGCCGTTCTTCGCCTGTCGCGCATAATACATATCTTTGGATTCGCCGTCGTTCAAGCCGTAAAGATAGCCGTTGTTTAAGTTATAACCGCCGCCGCCGGCAATGGCATTTTCCACAATGTCATTGGTATTGGCAATCTTAATGTCGATGCTCGAACGGTATCCTGCGGAACCGGAATACGGAACCAGGTTTGTCGTTTTGGTAACAGTATACTTTTTATACGACCCGACAGAACCGGATGTTTCATCCGAGATTGTTACGTTTTGTGTGGTTAAAAAGTTTTTGCCGCGAAGCAGTAACGACGTGGAATTGCTGTTTGTTCCGACGCTTGCGGTATTTATACCCACGGTATAACCGCCCGCGACAACGGAGATGTTGGCGGTGTCGGTGGATATAAACGTATTAAAAACAGAACGACCCCAGCCTTTAGTTACCTGTATGTTTGTTCCGTTATATGTGTAACTATCCTGTACCGGGGAGTTTACGGCATTGTATAATGCGGATCCCCAAACAAAGGTATGATAAAATTTGCCGCTTGAACCTGTGGCATTAGGCCATCCCGCCGAATTTCCGGAGGTGGGATAGGAGCTTTCAAACATTAATATATAGTTATACTCACCTGCCGCAAAGGACGTGGTGGAAACACCGGTGGGTATAAGCTGCTCCGTGGGCGTAGCGTCTTTGCCGGACTGTCCGGACTTAGTGCGACCGTCGATATAATAATAATAGTCTATTATAAAAGGAACTTGCCAAGTGTAAGTTGTGGTATCGACATCGCGCAACAGCAAGTAGTGCGTTGATTCTTTGGGATCCTCGGTGTGTCCTACGTCGTGATAGGGATAATCGGTGGTATCCTTGCCCCATGTATACAGATAGCCCTGTTCGGTAATAAACGCCGCGGTGTATGCGGTGGCGGCAATGCTTTTTATTCTGTCGTCTGTGCGAATGGCATTGTAAGCCGACTGACCGAAAACGGCGTCTCCGTCGGGTCCCCTGCGGAATACGACATTTATTTCCGTCGGGGTTGCGGTATAGTATTCTCCTAATGTGTTAGGGTTTGCTATGCCCGGTCTGGATCCCGTGCTCCAGCCGTACAGCTTGCCGTCGTATGTAAGACCTATGCCAAAGTCATAGCCGGCCGCGACCTGCACAAACCTTATGCCGTCCTCGGTTTTTTCCGGCGGCACAGTTTCCTCATCGGCGCGAGCTGCTCCGACAGGCATTAAAAATCCCAACACCAGCGCCGCGCACAGAAAAAGCGCGACTACCGAGGTAAAAGATACCAAACGTGATTTTCTTCTATTTGATTGTTTTGTCAATTTCATAAGACCCTACTTATGACCGTATTGCCCCTTTAAAAAGACGGCTATAACGCCGAATATGTATACTATTCGACATTATCCATTTAACAATTATAATACATTTCTACGGGGTTGTCAATATATACAACTCAAAAAATAATCAAATTTTTGAGCTTAATTCATAGTTTATTCACATTTCGGGACAATTATAAAGATAAAAAAAGGTATTTTTAGTTAAATTCGGAATCCAGACGCGTTCGCGCCGGTTAAGAATTAAGAATATAGATAAAGCGGAGTTTAGCGCATTGTCAGAATTGTACGGCTAAACAAACAATACATTCTGCATTCTTAATTCTTTATTATACTACGTTTTCCGTCGGCGGAGTGAAGACCGTGCCGTCAATATAATATCTTTTGCCGGTTTTGTTGTAATACACGGTAATTCCTATATACGCAAGTATGCACATGCCAAACGGGAACGCGACTATAAGCCCCACGCCAAGCGTGAAGATGGTTATAAACAGACCAAACGCCACAATAAGCAGCCACATAACTATATACGTCGAAAAAATCGAGCCAAACCTTTTAAAGAAAATCTCGCACGAGCGCGCAAAGCCTTTTATCACGCCCATGCCGCCCACGACGCACGGCGCCCAGCACGCTGTGAGCCCGCTCCTGAATGCGCGCATCACAACAATAACAAGTATCACGACAAACGGCAGAATAACACGCATTCCGATAAGGCTTGTAAGACCGTAGATAATTCCGAAGGTTACGGCGTCAATAGCTATCATTATAGGCATTTTTGCCAGCGAAAACCGCACCGACACGCTCAGCGTGGATATAAACTTGCCGCTAAACCCGTAGTTGGCGTTGCAGGACATAGCCCCGTCCAGCACCGTCGCAAGCGGAATTTCGTACAATCCAAAGAAGAACCTGAACGCGACCAGCATGACGAATATTACAAACATTTTGGCAAGCGACGCCATTCTGCCGTCTGTGAACACGCTCACTATGTTTTGATACACGTCAAACAGCCCGTCCCAAAACTCATTCCAGCCGCCGTCGCCCATGAGCGTGGTAAACGCACCGCCTATTCCGTCAAACACTCCCGCTTTGGAAAACGCGTTGGCTATCGGCAGAATGAACGGCAGACTGAGCCCTACTATTATAGCCGAGCACACGAGCAAATACAACAGCACCGCCCACACCGTGCCGAAGTGCGCTATTAAATTTTTGAACGCGTTTTTAAAGGACATTGTCGTCCTCCTTCTTCGGCTTTTTTGAGGTTTTTGCGGCGCCGGATTTTTTTGGCTTTTTGGGTTCCGCAATCTCTTGCGGCTCTGTCTTTGCCGCCTTTTCCGCAGGCGCGCTCGGCGTTACCGGCAGCAGCTTGTACGGCTGAATGTCTCGCCTGTCGAGATCGCTTATGTCGTAAAACACGATCATGGTGTACACCGTCGTGTAAACGTTGGTAAAAAGGAATATCACAAAGCTAACCGCAACGGCAATCGCCAAATGCACCTGCAAAAAGCCGACCAAAAGCTGCACGCCAGCGCAAAGAAGCATGGGCAAAAACAGACTCCAAAACAGCTTTTTACCGGCGATCATCTTGTACGACATAGCCGCAGCATCGCGGAACTTGTAACCGTATATAAACATGACAGGCGTCCACATCAGCATGGGAAGCAGCGCCAGCACGTGCAAAAAGAACACACCCACCGCTATCGCAGAAATAACCGCAAGCACCATCCCCGGCGCCGCCGACATCGCCCCGAACGTCACCTGCACAAGCGACACCAGCCCAAACATCAATAGCCGCACCAGGATAGAAACAGCGCTCATCAACGCTACGCCAATCGCCATGGGAAAGACCGATATGTTGATAAGCTGCCACGGCGACTTAAAAGAAAGCTTGCCGGTGCGGAAATGCCTATCCATCGCCGACACTATTAGCGCAGCGCCGACCACCTGTGTCACCGCAACCAAAATCACCGGCCAAACGTATTGCCACGAATCGCCGAACAGAATCAAAAAAGTTTCGCTCGCCCGCCTGTACGGATCGGCATCGAACGCGGCAACAAACGACACCTCCCAATACGGCGTATACAAAAAACACGCCGCCACGGCAGGAATCAGCATTGCCAAAACGGGCAACAGAAAGTTCTTCTTTAAATATGAAAATGTCATACTTAAATATTTCACATATCTATTATACCGCTTTATATCAAAAAACGCAAGGTTTTTTTCGAGTTAAGAGTTCAGAATTAAGAGTTAAGAGTTAAAGATAAGTATGAATTTTTTAGAATTTGATTTGATTGTGATACGACTAGATTATTTAAAACGCGTCAATACATTCTATATCATTCAACTCTGAACTCTGCACTCTTACCTCTGAACTTGCTGCGCAGCAGTACGCTGCTTTTATGACTGCGGCGTTTTACGCTGTTTAACACACCTATTCCGGACATAAACACTATAAGTCCCGAGCTTCCGCTGCTGATAAAAGGCAACGGCAGTCCTGTCGGCGGAATACTGCCCGTCACCACAGCGATATTCACCATCACCTGAATAGCTATAATCGCAGCAATCCCCGACGCCAAAAGCGATCCGAATCTGTCGGGCGCGCCCATGGATATAATAAGCGCGCGGCGGATTATGAATAAATACCCCGCCATTACAATGGCGCAGCCCAACAGCCCGAACTCCTCGCCTATCACGCTGAATATGAAATCGCTTTCCGCAAAAGGCAAAAACAGATATTTCTGTCTGGAATTGAACAGCCCCACGCCGAAAAATCCGCCTGCGCCCAGTCCGTAATAGGATTGTATAAGCTGGTAGCCCTCCTCGAGCGGACTTTCCCACGGGTCCAAAAACGCCATAAGCCGCGCAAACCTGTACGGTTCTATCAGTATAAGCACTACCGCAAGCACGACAAGCGGCACTATTATAAGCAACAGATGTTTGATTTTTGCTCCGCCCAAAAACAGCATGACTATCATAAGCAGCGCCATGCAGATTGTCACCGACATATTGGGCTCCAAAATTATTAGCAAGCAGATTATTCCGCCCACCGCCACCACAGGCAAAATACCCTTAAACGTGGTAATTTTTTTCTCGTGCGAGCCTATGTACGCCGCCGCAAACACTATAAACCCGAATTTGGATATTTCGCTCGCCTGAATGGTGAAAAACGGCAAGCTTATCCATCTGCGCGCGCCGTAGTTGGTTATGCCCACGCCCGGCAAAAACACTATTGCAAGCAACACAACAGAAACGGCAAGTATGACAAACCGCAACCTGTGCAGCACGTGATAGTCTATCCTCGAGAACAAAAACATAGCCGCCATGCCGAGCGCCGCGCCCATAAGCTGCTTATAAACGTAGAAGTACTCCGTGCCGTAAATGCGCTCGCCTGTGTACGATCCCGCCGAATACACCATGAGCACCCCAAACGCCACCAAAAGCAGCGTTACCGTCACCAGCCATACGTCGGACTTGTCCGCGCGGTGGACCAAAAAACTATTTAACGCGTGTTTTCCGTTTTTTTCTGTCATTACGCTAACGCTTGATTAAAGCGCGTACCTCCGCCTTAAACCTGTCGCCGCGCTCGGCGTACGACTTGAATTCGTCAAACGACGCGCACGCAGGAGACAGCAACACCGTGTCACCCTCCGCCGCAGCCGCCGCACGCACCGCATCGGCTAATCCGTTTACCACCGTCACGCTAAGCTGCGGCTTTATTTTGCACGCGCTGTCCCTAACCGCCTGCGCCGTTTCGCCCATCGCGACAATGCTAACGACGCGGTCGTTTAGCGCGTTAAACAGCTCGTCAAAGTCCGTATCTTTGCCTCGACCGCCCAGAATCAGGCACACGCTGCCCACCGTCTGTTCCACGGCGGCAAGGCTCGCCGACACATTTGTGCCCTTGCTGTCGTCTATCCACAGCTTGCCGCACGCCTTGCCCACCTCTTCGTTGCGGTGCGGAGACGGCACGGCGCCCGACATCGCCTTAAGAATCGCCCCGTTTTCCGCGCCCAAAGTTTTTGCCGCGGCTATTGCGCACAATGCGTTTTTAAGATTGTGCACGCCGGGAAGCCTAAGATAGTCCACAGGGCAAACCCTGTTTCCCTCAAACTGAAAATATCCGTCAAGCACGTATGCGCCGTCGCAAATCCCGGTGGAATTGCACCACACTATCTTAGCGTCGGTGTTTAGCGTGCTTAGCGCCTTAATCGGAATGTCCTCGCCCAAAACAAGCGATCCGCTTGTGTGGGTGGCGATATTACACTTGGCGGCAAAGTAGTTTTCCACTCCGCCGTGCCAATCGGCGTGATCGCTTGCCATGTTGGTAATAACCGCCACGTCGGGACAAACATTTGCATTGTGCAGCTGAAAGCTGCTAAGCTCGCACACAATTGGCTTGGACCCGTCCAAAGCCGCGGTGGAAACCGGATAGCCTATGTTTCCGCAAGCCACGCCGTCCACCATATCGGCAATCAGCCTTGTCACCGTAGTCTTGCCGTTGGTGCCGGTGACGCACACCGTTTTGCGCCCGGCGCTTTTTGCAATATCAAGCCCTATTTCCGCCTCGCCTATTGTCTTTATGCCGTTAGCCGCGCAATACTCGTAAACGGCGTGCGTGGGGCGAATGCCCGGGCTTATCACCGCGCCGTCATAGTCCTTGCCCTGCGGAACGGTAAACCGCCCGTCTATGTCTGTGTAAATCTTGGCCTTGCCGCCCAGCTTTTTTATTGCGCGCGCCGCCGCCCTGCCGGACAAGCCGTTGCCGTATACAAAAAACCGCTTTCCATCAAAATTTTCCATACGGTATTTTATGACGGAAAGCGGCGGTTTAGAATTTTTATGCGACGGTTTAATGCGCTATATATACATTATTAATATAAGACAAGCATCAGTGCGACCGTAACTATGCCGCAAACTAGCGTGACAAGGGTGTAAACCGTGGCTATCTTGCCCTCGAACACGCCCTTGCGCTCGAAGTGGTGGTGGAGCGGCGCCATAAGAAACACGCGTTTTCCGCCCGTCAGTTTAAACACCGTTACCTGGATTATTACGGATACGCTTGTTGCAATATACATTATGCCGACAAGCAGCATGCTAAGCGACATTCGCCCGAGCACCGCCACGCACGCCAAAAATCCGCCGAGAGCGAGCGAGCCGGTGTCGCCCATGAATATCTTGGCGGGATGCGTATTGAAGCACAAAAACGCACAAAGACTGCCGCCGAGCGCCGCGCACAGTATAATCATGTTGAGCGTGGATTCGCCCGCAAGCTCGCCTGCAAAAAACGCTATACCCAGCATGACGCAACAGATAAGTACGTTTGTCGCGGTTACGGACGCGGCAAGTCCGTCCAGTCCGTCCGTCAGATTGACCGAATTGGTAAACGCCAAAAATATAAGTATATAGTATAAAGGTGCAAAGACGCCAAGCTCGAGCTTTTTCGGCGCAAATGGCGCGTAAACCGTCGACCCCACATTGTCGTTGTAGTACGCATACACCGCAATCACCGTCGCAAGCAGCAGCTGAAAAACTATTTTCTGCACAGGCGACAGCCCCTTGTTGTTGTGATAGCGCACCTTTATAAAATCGTCCAAAAACCCTATCAGTGCGTACCCCACAGTTATCACAAGAATGATGTATGTGGAGTTGTCGCCGTGAGCCACAAAAAACAGCGCGGTAAGCAGCGCCAGCACTATTGACGCGCCGCCCATCGTCGGCGTCCCCTGCTTCTTTTTGTGGTTGTCCACGTACGAAAGTATGGGTTGTCCGCCCTTTAGCTTTTTTACAAGCCTTATATTAAGCGGCAAAAGCAGCATGCCCACTGCAAACGCCGCAAGAAATGCGCAGAGTACGCTTATCAAAATCCTTCCTCTCCCGCAAGCTCCATGACGTACTGCTCGTCGTTGTACGGCATACGGTTGCCCATTACGTCGTTATAGCGCTCGGCACCCTTGCCGGCGATAAGCACTATATCTTTTTTGTTTGCCATAGATATCGCCTCTCTTATAGCCTGCTTTCTGTCCACAATCTTTTGATAATTGGTTTTGCCTATCTCGTCTATGCCGGATGCAATCTCGTCTATTATGTCCTGCGGCGGCTCAAAGCGCGGATTGTCGCTTGTGACAAAGCAATAGTCGCTCATCTGCGAAACAATCTTGCCCATGACCGCGCGCTTTGTCCTGTCGCGGTTGCCGCCGCAGCCGAATACGGTTATTATCCGCGCCGGCGCAAACTCGCGTATGGCGCGCAGAATATTAGCTATGCCGTCGTCGGTGTGCGCAAAGTCTATAATCACGTTGCACTTGGACATATTAATTATGTTAAACCTGCCGTCAATCTTTTTGACGTTGCGTATGCCGGCTATCACCGTGTTTAGGTCAAACCCGAGCGACATTGCTATCGCCGCCGCGCACAGAGTGTTGTACATGTTGAATCTGCCTGTCAGGCTGAACTTTACCCGTCCCACATTGTCCGCCATGTTGATAACATACGACAGCCCGTACGCGCTCATTTCAAGGTCTATGCCGAACACATCAGACGGGTTGTCCACTCCGTATGTCACCGCAGGGAGTTTGCTGTTTTTAAGTATCGCATTGCCCAGCATGTCGTCGGCGTTGACTACCGCGCTTCTTGCATGTTCGGGCGAAAAAAAGCTCATTTTTGCCTGCGCGTAATTGTCCATACTGCCGAAAAAATCCAGGTGATCGCGCGAAAAATTGGTAAACGCCGCCACCTCGTACACTATGCCGTCCACCTTGCTCAACCTTAATGCGTGTGCGGATACTTCCATCACCACGTATTCTACGCCGGCGTCCGACATTTCCTTTAGAATGGCGTGTAGCTCTATCGGGTCGGGCGTGGTAAGCCGCGCGTCCGTCTTGTGTTCTAGATATTCCACCGCGTTGGTGCCAATCAGCCCACAGCTAAAGCCTGCCGCCTCAATAATGCTCTTTACGATATACGTGGTGGTGGTTTTGCCGTTGGTGCCGGTTATGCCTATCATTTTAAGATGCTTGGACGGATTGCCGTAAAACGCCGACGCCGCGTGAGATAACGCTTTTCTGGTGTCGGCAACCTCTATCTGCGGCACGTCAAGCGCGAGCGTTCGCTCCACCACAATAGCCGCCGCGCCGCGGCTTATGGCGTCCGCCGCAAACATGTGCCCGTCGTTCTCCGACCCCACAAGGCAGAAAAACAAATCGCCCTCTTTCACCTTTTCGCTGTCAAAGCACAGCCCCGAAACCTCTATGTCGCACGTAGTATTAAGTAGCTCGCTTACTCGCATAATGCCTCTCCCGAAACAGAACTTATGCATAAGTGACGCGTCAAGATTGCGCCACTGAATTTTCGTGATACGAAGGATACATATATTGGTCGTAGCAGCGCTACGTCCATTATATGTAGACGCACGAAGCGCGAAAATTTGCAGCAAGACGGCGCATGAACTTATGCAGAAGTTCTTATTTATTATATGTCAATTGTAAAGCTAAAATAGAACCGCGGCACGCTTTTGCAAACAATAGCATTATTCGACAAGCACAGCTTGCTCCTTCGATTTCTTTTCTTTTTATCGATATTTGTAAGTTCTTATTATATTTGCGTTTTCCTTAATGTTATCCTACAAGCACAGCTTGCTCCTTCGATTTCTTTTCTTTTTATCGATATTTATAAGTTCTTATAATTCTCGCGTTTTCCTTAATGTTATCCTACAAGCACAGCTTGATTCGCTTTTGCTTGACGGTTCTGTCAATCTGTGCGGAAAAATAGTTCAGCATATTGCTCTTACGGCTTTATTCGCACCGTATAAGAACACTGTCGTTTGCGTATATGCGCTCGCCAGGCACCGGTGTTTGCGATACCACTGTTCCTTCGCCCACTACCTCCACGTGTAGACCCATGCCTTCAAGCTTTTCAACGGCGCTTTCAGCGGTCTCGCCCACGACGTCGGGCATTATCACAAATTCGCGTTCGGGAAGCATGGTGGCGGGAAGATTTTTATAGTCGAAGATTCTCTCGAAAACCTTACCCGCGTACGGCGCGGCTACAAGGCTGCCGTAATATACATATCCCTGCGGCTCGTCCACTATCATTAACACGGCGTACTTTGGATTGTCGGCAGGCGCAAACCCGATAAACGAGGAAATGTATTTGCCCTGCGCTATCGATCCGCCCGAATATTTTTGCGCAGTGCCTGTCTTTCCGCCTATGCTGTAGCCCACAACTCCTGCCTTGCTTCCGCCGCCGTTTGCCACCACCCCTACAAGATATTCGCGCATCTTATTTGAGGTTTGTGCGCTTACGGTTTGCCTAACGGCAATAGGATCGCGCGTTGCAAGGTTTTTTCCGTCGTATGAATCGACGGACGCAACAAGATAAGGACGGTACAGCGTTCCGCCGTTTACCACCGAGCTAACCCCGGTTATAAGCTGCAACGGCGTTACCGCCACCGCCTGACCGAAGCCTATGCGCGCAAGGTCTACGGTCTTGACGTTGCTTTCCTTCATCAGCATGCCGCTGCTTTCGCCCGAAAAGTCCACGCCCGTCTTTTGCCCAAGCCCAAACCTTTCCAAAGCGTCGTAAAAGCGCGACGTGCCCATCCTGAGCGCCAAGTCCATAAACACGCAGTTGCAGGAGTTTTGCACGCCCTGCGCAAGGTGCTGACTGCCGTGACCTATAGATCGCCAACACCGTATGCGCTGACCGTCCACAGTACGCGAGCCCGCGCAAAAGAATGTGTCGTTGTCGGTAACAACCCCTGCCTCGAGCGCCGCGGCGGTGGTAAAAATCTTAAAGGTCGAGCCGGGTTCGTACATATCTACTATCATAGTGTTGCGCGACAGCTCGTTAAGTAAATCGAGGTCGGTCCGCGGCGGCTCATTTAGGTCGAACGCAGGGCTCTTTGCCATGGCGAGTATGCCGCCGGTGTTTACGTCCATGACTACCATCTGCGCGGACTTGGCGGAAAACTCCGTCATAGCCGCCGTCACCGCGTCAAATGCAAAGCTCTGAATGTTTGCGTCCAGTGACAGCGTTATGTTGCAGCCGGGTATACCCGGCACGTAAGTAGTTGCAGAGCCGTCCACCTCGCGCCCCGCCATGTCGGTTGAGGTGTACGCAAACCCGTCCACACCGGTAAGATATTTGTCGTAATAGCTTTCCAGCCCGGACTGCCCGACGTTGTCTATATTGGTAAAGCCGAGAATCTGCGACATGTTGGCATTGTACGGATAGTTGCGCTCGGTATCAAGCGTGTAATACAGTCCGCTTATGTTCTGCCGCCTAAGCTCCAATGCGGTATCAGCGTCAATCTTGCGCTTTATTGTCACCTCGCCCACCGCGGAGTTAAGCTTTTTCAAAACGCTGTCGTAATTTAGACCGAGCGCAGCGGACAGCGACTGGGCTGTTTGCGCCTTGTCCTTTACTGCGTTCGGACGGGCGTACAAAGTGAATACGTCCTTGCTGTCCGCAAGCACCGTGCCGCTTGCGTCAAGAATTTTTCCGCGCGTTGCCTTTAGCGGAAGGTCGCGGTACCACTGCTCCGCCGCCTTGGCACGCAGGGAACTGCAGTCAATCACTTGAATATAAAACAGCCTGCCGAACAGCGCGGCAAACACCGCGATAAGAGCAATAAACGCCGTGAGTAGTCTTTTTCGCATCAAAAAGCCGCTCGCTTTCATATAACCACAGCTCCTTACTATCTTATCTCTTATCTATTCACGGACTTAATTATCTATTCTATAATATAAAAAAAAGCGCGAAAGCGCTCAAAATACGAACTCCGAATTCATTCTTAACTCTTAACTCTTAACTCTTAACTAATGAAAAACCGCCCGTGCGGAGGGAACGCAACGGACGGCACAAATTGGCTTTGCTATATACTTATTTTCAGTTGAACACCTTGGACATCCAGTCAAACCACTCATCCCAGCCGTCGGTGCGCGGCTTCGCTTCGGGATAGCCGGTAGACTCAACATTGCCTACCGTAAAATCGGGCTCGCCTGCATCAACCATGCCGTTTTCTATCGCCTTGTCGCGAATAACGTCCGCGTCTTGGAGCTCGGCAAGCTCTTGCATTTGCTGTGCGACAACGGCTTGCTTTTGCGCGACGGATGCGGCAATAACGTCGGCCTCGGCAGACGCATTGGAAATGGATATGCCGGTCGCAATTACTGCAACAGCGAGGAAAAGCGCAACCACAACGTACACTGCCAGCCAAACCTTTATCTTGCCGTCAAGTGCGGCGCGCGGACGGCGCTGTGTAGCACGGGCGCTGTCGGCCTCGATTTCTCTTTCTATTTCCTGAATGGGCTTAGCGTCGGCAAACTGCAAACTCTTTAACGTGGGACGGATATCCTCTTCGTTATGCGGAGTTTGAGAATGAACGGGCTTTGCCTCGGGCGCTGCAGGTGCGGGAGCCGGAACTTCCGTTGTTTTTGCCGCCATAGCGGCAGGCGCCTCTTGCTTAGGTCCGTTATCTATATCAGGTACGGTATTGGAAATATCCAAATCGGAAAAACGCGGAATGTCGTTGGACTCCGTGCCGTAATAGCCGCCGAAGCGTTCGCTTTCTTTTCTGATTTGTCGTTTGCTGGTTATCATAACAACCTTCCTTATAGTTTTTCCGATACCCTCAGCGTAGCGCTTGTGCTACGTGGGTTTTGCTGTTGTTCTTGCTGTGACGGTTTTAGCTTTAGCACCGTCTTGCCTATCGCGCGGTGATTGCACACGCACACCGGCAGGCGTTTGGGGCAGATGCAGTCGGTTGCAAAATCGCTGAACGCCGCCTTAACTATGCGATCTTCCAGGGAGTGGAAGCTGAGAATGCACAGCCGTCCGCCGCTCTTAATAAGAGAGAAAATGCTTTTTATCGCGTCAAATAGCCCCTTGAGCTCGCCGTTGACCTCTATGCGAATCGCCTGGAAGGTCTTTTTTGCCGGGTGTCCGCTTTTGCGGTACGGCACCGAAGATCTTATAAGCTCCGCAAGCTCAACCGTGCGCTCTATGGGTTTGACTTCCCTGCGCTTTACTATGGCGGAGGCTATGCGGTGAGCGAAGCTCTCCTCGCCGAATCGCCGAATAATGTCCGTAAGCTCTTCAA
Organism: Clostridiales bacterium; assembly: GCA_022508365.1. Classification (GTDB taxonomy): domain Bacteria; phylum Bacillota; class Clostridia; order Christensenellales; family Pumilibacteraceae; genus Anaerocaecibacter. The sequence continues at coordinate 28,632 of JAFLVH010000007.1, forward strand.
GCGAATAGCCGTTTACCACGTCGTACGCCGTAAGAGTTTGCGACCTGTCCATGCGCATGTCGAGCGCGCCGTCATGCATGTAGGAAAATCCGCGGCTCGCTTCGTCAAGCTGATGTGAGGACACGCCGAGGTCCATGACTGCGCCGTCCACCTCGGTGATTCCCCTCTCGCTAAGAAGAGAAGCTGCATTCTCGTATTGACCTTTAATGTACGTAATGTCGCCACTAACCGTGGCTCTGCAATATTCTATCGCGTCGTCGTCGCGGTCGATAGCCACCACTTTTCCGCCGGCTTCCAGTATGGCACGGGAATGTCCGCCGCCGCCCAGTGTGCAATCCAGATACAGTCCGTCCTTTTTTACGTTGAGCGCGTCTATGATGCTTTGCGCTAAAATCGGTACATGATACATTGTAAAACGGTTGCGTTAAGGCTTTACTTGTGATAAAATATCGTTTAGGTCGGTATTATCAATGTATTCCTTATAGACTTCCGCCGACCAAATCTCCACGTGGTCGTCCACGCCGATTGAAATCAAGTCCTTTTCAAAACCGCAGGTTTCTATAAAAGACGAGCTGAGCGAAACTCTACCCTGCTTGTCCTCGACAAGCTCTTGCGTGTTAGAGAATATTGCGCGCTTGATCATGTTCATCTTTTTGTCGAGAATATCGCCGCCTTGAAAACGGTCGATAACCTGCTTTTTGAACTCCTCGTCGGTGTAAACCCACAAGCACCTTTCAAAAACATTGCAAAAGATTATCGGGTGTTCGCCGAGCCTACGCCGAAAAATGGGCGGAATCCTTATCCTCCCTTTATCGTCCATCTGATGAGTATGGCTGTTTGAAAACCCTAAATCCATTGCTTGACCCTTTTTGATTGGATAATGCTATTATATCTCATATTGTGACCACTGTCAACCACTTTTGACCATTTTTGTGGAATTTTTTTGCGTGAGCCGCAAGTTTTTCGATTTTGTTCGATTTTTTCCCCTATCGAATAATAAGATTTAATGCCGAATGATGTAGGAAACATGAAGAAGTGCAAGATTTATATGGATAAAAATAGCCCCGACCGCTTTGGCAGCCGGGGCTGTATTGTTATAAAAGATAGTGATTTAGCATTTGGTCTATATCCGTAATGTGCTTTTCGAGTACCGCCTCGTAAACATGCATACTCGTGTATCTGTCAAACCGATACAGACCGCGATTGATAAGCTCGCGCTTAAATTTTATAATGGTGTTTCTTTGTTCGTCTGTTGCTTGGCTTGCTAACCTGCGGCAATACGCTTCGGCGTTTTCTATCGTATCCCGATTGAAAAACCATATATCAATATTGAACAATTCACCTTCTATTTGAAATTCAAAGCCGTGAAACCAAACGGTATTGCCATTGTTGACTTCCTGCTTTGCCTCATACCAAGTGGGCTTAAATGTTTTTATGACAAACGCCGTCAAATCGTATAATTTTTCAAGTGACATTCGGTCGTTTTCGACGTCTATATCAAGGTCGTTTCCCACCATCATATCCATTATGTAGCTGCCTACAATATGCGGTGTGCCTATCTTTTTAAGTTCGTCAAACAAACCAAACTCATATAATATCCTATCGCAAACTCGCTTTATTTCGTTATTAGCCGTAAGCATTTTTTCTCCGCATTATTATTTATCGCACAAATATTATAGAACGGTAACCGCGGTGTTGTTTATTTGATCGCAGGACGTTAAAAGGTATTTAACGCCGTTTTTGGTAAACGATTTCCGCGCGTAGCAGTTTTTGCCGTGGAGGTGTCCGTACACCACCGCGTCAATGCCGTACTTTTCAAACAAGTCGGTGACGGGAGTGTTTTCAAATTTGACGTTAAACGGCGGATAGTGAATCATAAACACCGTTCTGTCCCCGTCCGACCTAAGCTTTTGCATGGCTTGAAGCGACATTTCTATTCTTAACAGCTCGCGCGCGTACAGGCGTTTTCCGTCCTCGGACTTGTCGTCCACGCTCCAGCCTCTGCTTCCGCCCACAATTACGTCGCCTAGTTTTACCGCGTCGTTCTGTATTGCAAACACGCCACTCGGAAGCTTGCCCCTTACGGCCGATATGCTCTTCCACCAGTAATCGTGATTGCCGCGGATAATCACCTTTTTGCCGGGAAACCTGCCTATGTACTCCAAGTCCGGCACCGCCTGCTCCAAGCCCATCGCCCAGCTTAAATCTCCGGCAAGCAAAACAAGATCGTCCTCGGTAACACCCTCGAGCGATTTTAGTATATCGTCCAAATAGTTATCCCACACCGCGCCGAAAATGTCCATCGGCTTGGGGTTGTTTATGGACAAATGCAAGTCGGAAATTGCGTAAACCTTCATAGCGATAGTTTAGCATTTTCACGTATAAAAGTCAACTCTCCGTGCACATGACGTTCTTTCAAACAAAAATGATAGGCCTAACCACCTATCATTCTGCATTCTTAATTCTTAATCACTAAAAGTCTCCGTCAAACGTCGGGAAGATATTGTCTATACCGGGACATTCATTTCCGACGCACGGTGGGTACTTGCAATAGCCGTATGTGGGAATGAGTATATCAACAGGCGCGGTAACCTTGATTATTTGAACTCTGCACCCCGTCACGCTGATAGCGTTTGTGCCTATTATCGCGCCGCTGCCTATTCGCATATTGGTCTGCACCTCTATCGAGTACATAACGGCAGAATTGTTTTGCGGCAGACGCAAGAGCACGTCCCTGTTTTCACTAAGCTCCGCCTGTACTGTAGTGAGCACACCGCCAAATGAATACGTGACGGCAAACGTAGTGACAACCTCGCCGATAACCCTGCTTAAATCATTGCCGCAAGAAGTGATAGAATACCCCACAAGCTCGCTGCCGATAACCCGTGCGGAAACAAACTCCGCGCCCTGCGGAATGGGATCTACTGTAGTCAATGTGAGCGTAATGTTGGAGTCCGAAGTAGCGCAACCGTCAAACACGCGCTTGACTTCTATCACCATGCGACAGCACAGTCCGTCCTGAAAGTTTCCGCCGCAGCCCGCTTTTATCGCCGACATAAAAAACACCGCCTTTTTTGCATTCAACAGTGTATATGCAACAAACGGCGGTGTTGTTCTTAATATTCGGCTTTTTCGGTATCAATTACAAATCAGTTAAAAGTCTTTTTTTCGCCGATAAACTCCAAAATATATTCCATGGTTATCTCGGTCTTGTTGTTGATAAACTCGTCCACAAGCGTGGCGTAATCGGACTGCTGCTTACTGAGGTGCGCCGTTGCGGAGGTTGCTATTGCTAAATTAGTGACATTGGGGTTTGCGCCCTTAACGTCCTTGGTGAGAGTGTCGTAAACCTCCTCTTGCACAAACAGCATGGGCACCTTTACCGCAACCTCAACAATCTCGCCGTCCTGCTCGGCGTAAAAATACTGCGTGCGGAACTCTATGTCAAACCTGCGCGATTCGGCTTTCAGTCCACCTGTGATACCGCGCTTAGCGCTGTTCCATTTATCGGACAGATTGTTTACAAAAAAGTTTGTTCCGTCATACTTGATTGAAGTAATTCCGCTTACGTCGGCAAGGTCGAACCACAAAGTGTTGTAAACGAGTGCGGATATAGACTCGCGCACCTCGTAGGAAATGAGCTTACCGGTGTTCTTGTTGTACAGCTCGCAAATGTAACCTTTAAAGCCTACCATGCCGCCTGCCTTATTGCCGACCGCCGTCACGTAGTTGCCGTCTATATAGAAGTCTGCCGCGCTCCCTATTGCCGCGTCGGTGACGCCGCTTGCGGTCAAAAACTCGTTGATATGACCTGTGACCTTTCCGGAGGCGTCGCGCGACACGTCAAACATGGCTCTGCGCACGCCGAGAAGCCTGAGTGCAAAGGTATAGCCGTTTTCGCGGATTTTGTACGCAAGCGCATTGGGATTGCCAAGCTGAATGCGGACGTCGCGCTCGCCGCTGTCTATATCCATGGACAGCGCTATCTGCGCCGTTTGCTCGCCCAGCACAGGGAAGGTTGCTGTAAAGTCAAGCACATAATAAATATAGTCTCCGTCACAATCTATGGTTACGTCGTAGATCCCGTGCTTAAAAGCGTAGTGCGCCGTATCTGACGGATTGTTGTCGATATAGTTATTGAACGCTGCCACCGTTTCCGCGCTTATAGCCTCCACCCTGGTCAACGCGTTAAAGAACGTCTGCGACTGCTTGAGGTTGTCGGCTATCATGTGCCACTGCTCGCCGAAGCCGTTGCTCGGCATGCTCGATTTGTTTACAAACGAGGCATAATCTTCCTCGGTCTTTTTTACGGTGTTTGCATTTACGTAATTCGCGCTGTATGTAGCAAGCATAGCCTCCGGTATGTACGAATACGGATCGAGCTTGTATCCCGACATGAGCGTAGCCAAAATAGCCTTAAGGTCAACCTTGTCGTTCCAACTTGCGTACAGCGTTACTGGCCCCGTGACGGTAATCGGAAACTCGGCACGATGTTGACACGCACTGTCCGTGCACCAGCCCACAAAGCGCTTTCCGTCATACGTCGGGTCTGCGGGTTTGTCAACCGTATCACCGTATTCTACGGTTTTGGACTCAACCGCGCTACCGCCCTTAGAGTCAAACGTTACGGTATATTTTTGCTTGACTCGGCTTACAATCGCGTAATACGACGCCTCACCGTCGACCGCGGGAAGAACGCTCAAAACGGCGCCGCCCTGCGTGGTCGCCCAGCCCTCAAATGTGTAGTCCCATTCCGCAGTATCCTGCACGTTGTATGTGTAGGAAGGGATTGTCCCCTCTTTAAACTTCTGTGCGGAAAGGACAACTCCCGATTCGTCGTACCAGGTAACGGTATATTCCGGTGTTTTGTCATCGGAATCGGCGCCGCCGCCGCAGCCGACTGCGACAAGCGATATCGAGGCTGCCGCAAGAATAGCGATAAGTATAGTTAAAATCTTTTTCATTATTTTCTCCTTTTAAAGCTTGTAATTGAATTAGAGCTCTATGCCTTTATTAAGCTTGAGCATTTGCGGCACAAACACAAACGGCGAAACGAGCATTGCGACATATACCATAAATAGGAATGTGAGTACAAAAATCAACATTTTTATTATTGCAAACAGAATTTTTACTGCGATAAGAAAGATAAATCCGTCAAGGTCGAGCGTAAATATTACGCCGGGCATGCCCACTATCTTTCCGCCGCACAGCGCTATATCCACCACAATGCCGCCCCAAAAAAGCTGCGCGAAAAACGTATAACCGAACAGCACCGTCATAACTATTGATACTATGTACGGCACGGCGTCGTCCTCCGTCGCAGCCATAATAGCATACAATATAATAAGCGCAACGGATATGAATGCCGAGGCAATAAGTCCGCGGTTGCGGCGGCGCTTACAGCCGTCAAGCTCCGCCTGCTGTTTTGCCTTGGCGGCGCGCTCAGCCTGCTGCTTTTGCCTTTCCTGCTCTGCCGCTTGAGCCTTTTTTACGTTTTCCCTGCGCAGTGCGCACTGCTTACAGATTACAACCGGCGTGGTGCAGGACTCCTCGCCCGTATGAACAAGTTTGCCGCAGTCCTTGCAAAATCCTATTACATTGGACCTGTCAAAGCCGTCAAGCACGGGCGCCTCGACAGCGGCGGCTTCCGTCATGTTTTCTCCGCCATCTTCAAAGTAGCTTATGGGCACACCGAATATCTTTGCCATTTTGGACAACGTTTCAAAGTCGGGGTACGATTCTCCGCGTTCCCACTTGGATACAGCCTGAAATGTCACGTTAAGCCTTGTACCAAGTTCCGCCTGCGTCATGTTGTTTGATTTTCTTAGGGCAACTATTTTTTCACTGATTGACATGTTTCACCTCGCAATCTTCAAAAATTATACCACGGCGGATAGGTGTATGTAAATATTTCGGACTAAACTATCGGTTGAAAAAGCTGTACTATCAGTTGAATTATAGGATTTTAGGCTCAAAAAAACCGTTAAAATAAATTTCAACGGTTTTTAACATAACTCAACCTAAGGTTGATTACGGTGTCTTTATGTAACAATTCAATCGGTTTCCGATACTTCCAAAATTTCGTTAAGCCTGTTAAGCAGCGCGTCCCTACCTGCGCCGCTGCTTCCGCTTGTGACTATAAGATTATCTCTGGCAAGTCCCAGTGCGGCGGCAATCCTTATTGCGGCGTTGCCTATCTGCGCGCGGCTCAATTTATCCGATTTGGTAAGCACCACTGTAAACGGCAGCTGTAAATCTCTTAGGTAGTTTATAAGCACTTTGTCAAGGTCGGACGGATCGCGGCGAATGTCCATGAGGCACAGTACCTGCGCAATGTTTTTTCCGTCCTTAAAATACCTATCTGTGCGTAAGTTAAATTCGTCAGTTTCCTGCCTTGTCGCTTTGCTGAAGCCGTACCCCGGAAGGTCCACAAAGTAAAAGTCGCGTGCGTCCGTCACAACCTTGAATATATTTATAAGCCGCGTGCGCCCGGGGGTCTGCGACGTCTTGCAAAGCCTTGCGCCCATCAGCGAGTTTAGTAGCGTGGACTTTCCGCAATTGGACCTACCGGCAACGCAAATCTGCGGCGAAAATTCGTCCGCCGCCCCTGCATCGGTACAACTCTTTACAAAGCTCGCACTTTTTACCCTCATACAAGCACTTGCGAAAATACTTGGTCTATGTTGTCGACAAGTATAATCTTAACCTTTTGTTTTACCTCGTCGGGAATGTCCACAAGGTCCTTTTCGTTTTCGCGCGGAATTATAAGCCGTTTACAACCGGCGCGGAACGCCGCAAGCGACTTTTCCTTTAGTCCGCCTATGCCGAGCACCTTGCCGCGCAGCGTCACCTCGCCCGTCATAGCCACGTCGTGCGCAACCTTTCTGCCCGAAAATGCCGACATAAGCGCCGTAGCTATGGTAATGCCAGCGCTCGGTCCGTCCTTGGGCGTCGCGCCCTCGGGAAAATGCAGGTGCACGCCGTTATCGGTAAACGCGTGTTCTGGCACTTGAAATTCGGTAGCTCTGGATCTTACAAGCGACAGCGCCGCCTGGCACGATTCCTTCATGACGTCGCCGAGTGATCCGGTAAGCTTAAGCTCGCCCTTGCCGCCAGAGATAATCGCCGCCTCTATGGTCAGCGTAACGCCGCCAACACTGGTCCAGGCAAGACCTGTGGCAACGCCAACTTCGTCCGCCTCGCCTGCGGTGTCGTCCTTGTACTTGGGCGGACCGAGGTATGCCGCAACGTCCTTTTTGGTAACCTTAAACGACGCCGGTTTTTCTTCCGCTTCTACCACCTTTAATGCTATCTTGCGCATAACGGTGGCTATTTCGCGTTCTAAGTTTCGCACACCGCTCTCTCTGGTGTAAGCCGAAATTATATGTGAAATAACGGCGTCGCTCATGTCGATTTTTATATCCGCAAGTCCGTTGGCAGCCATCTCCTTGGGTTTGAGATAGCGCTTGGCTATTTGCAGCTTTTCCTCGTATGTGTAACCCGAAAGCTCTATAACCTCCAACCTGTCCAGTAGCGCGGGCGGAATGGGGTCAAGCGAGTTTGCCGTCGTAACAAACATGACGTTGCTTAGGTCAAACGGCACGTCGAGATAGTTATCCTTAAAGTTGTAGTTTTGATTGGGGTCCAAAACCTCGAGAAGCGCGGACTTGGGATCGCCGTGAATGTCCGCAGTCATCTTGTCTATCTCGTCCAAAAGAAACACCGGGTTGTTGACGCCTGCGCCGCGAATGCCGCTTATTATTCTGCCCGGCATGGCGGCAACGTACGTCCTTCTGTGACCGCGAATTTCCGCCTCGTCGTGTATGCCGCCCAATGACATGGTGACAAGCTCCCTGCCTGCCGCGCGCGCAATGGACCGCACTATGGACGTTTTGCCGACGCCCGGAGGTCCCACAAAGCACAGCACCGGCGCCTTAAGATTGCGCGTCAGCTTGTATACGGCAAGATATTCGAGTATGCGCGTTTTTACCTTTTCCAGCCCGTAGTGGTCGTCCGCAAGCACCTGCCTTGCAAAGTCAAGCGCGATGTCGCCGTCCGTAAACTTGTTCCAAGGCATTTCGAGAAGAAGATCTATATACGATCGCGCCACGTTGGCCTCGGGCGTGGACGGGTTCATCTTTTCAAGCCGCGACAGCTCCTTTTGTGCCTTTTCAAACGCGACCTCGGGCATTTGATCCTTCATGTCCTCAAGGCGTTTACGTAGCTCGTCTATCTCGTCCGCGTCCTCGCCTAGCTCTTCCTTTAGCGCGTGAATCTGCTCGCGAATATAATAATCCTTTTGGTTTTTGTCTATGTTCTGCCTGACCTTGGCGGAGATGCGCTTTTCCATGGCGCGAATCTCCATCTCCTGCGTCAAAACAGTCAAAATCTGCTCGTACTGCTCGGACAGCGTGCGCATCTGCAAAACCGCTTGCTTTTCGCTGTCGGTGTTGAAGATGTACCCTGCAATCGTCGAGACAAACCGCTCGCCGTCGTCCACCGAAAGCGTGCTTAATACGTCCCCGGGCATTTTTGTGTCTATACGCCGATATTCGCGGAACTGCTCTCCGAGACGACGCTTTACCGCCTCGAAGTAAACGGGGTCGTCCTGTTCGTACTCGTAGTCCTTGAGCGTCACCTCAAAGTACGGCGTGAGCGAGACAAAATTGTCAATCTGCATTCTGCGCTCGGCAATGAACACCACGCGCATGGCGTCGCCCGGGAGCCGCTGCGCGTTTTTTATGGTAGCCAAAACGCCCACGCGGTAGATATCCTGCGGCGCGGGATTGACCATTGTCGCGCGCTTTTGCGCCACCAAAAATACGCTCTCCCCGTTTTCCACCGCCTGAAGAACGGCGGCATAGGACTTGTCGCGCACCAAATCGAAGTGCACCGCCTGTCCGGGAAAAACCACCTTGCCGCGGAGCGCAATAAGCTTATACGTCTTAACGCGCTGAATGACCTGCGCGTCCTCCGCCGCGGCACCGTAACTGTTGTCAATGCTGTTATTGTCCATAAAATACCTATTTTTCGGATTTTACTATTTTTGCCTTTCGTGATAACATTATATCACAATTTTGAGTGCAATACAACTATTTTTAATAAAGGGAAAATCTATTAATCTTGAGTTTCGTCGGTGACAATGCTTTCTATTGAAGTCGGAAGGCTGTTTATTCGGCTTGCCAAAAACGAGGGATAGACGCGCATGCTTTTTAACTTTTCTATCGGCACCCACTCAAGCCATTCTTTGCCGTCAATGCACTCGCCGTCATCGAACTTAAGCTTTTTTCCCAGCGGCTTCATCAGATAAAACATGGCGATCTCATGAAACTTTTTACCCTTGTTTACGCCGCACGTCTCTGTAAAAAAGTTTTCGTGCACAAACACCTGCCTATCCACCTCGTAGTCTACGCCGGTCTCTTCTTTTACCTCGCGCAACACCGCATGATACGCGGTTTCGCCAATATGCACTCTGCCGCCTACCGAATAGTAATAGTCCGCGCTCTCGTTAGTCACCAAAAGCACGCACCCGTCCTCTATGATGATAGCGCCCACGCGATAGTTAAACCTTTCGTTACCGCGCTCAAAGCTACAATTATCCTTTTCGTCGTCTATGTACATCGCCGCCTCCAGCAACAGTAATATGATACTCCTGCGAAGCGGCATTGTCAAGCGAACTTTTTTATTGCGGCTCTGTCCTTCTCGCATGAATGGCGCGGCCAATCGCCGAGCGTGACAGCGTGTTTATCTTTAGCAGCACAAACGCCGCCAAGAGCAGCGCGGCGTCGGCAAGAACGCCTATTACCGCCAGATATAAAGCGGACATTGCGCTCGGGTCGAATTGCACGTACACAGGCGTACCGGACGCCGCCATGACACACATAAAAATATAGTACGCCGTCGGAAACACTATTGTAGCAAAAAGCTGCGCGCGCTTTATTTCGCGCCCGTCGCAAAGCAGCAAAAAATGCGCAAGCGTTGCCGTGGGCGAAACTATGTGCGGTAATTTGGACACGCCTCTAAAGCATAATTCAGGCGCGAACACGGCGCACGCAATCACGACCGACGTCATAAGCACGGCACAAGCCAGATACCAAAACTGCGCGATGTCGCGTTTTTTTATAGCCAAGCGCAAGCCGCCGATTAGCATTACCAGCCCGGTCGCCGCATGGGACAAAAAGGTCATATACGCGCAGTTTTTAACTTCGCCGTCAAAAACAAACGCCGCAATAACAAGGAAAAAACATGCCAAAATAAAATTAAGAAAAGCTTTTATCTTTACGTTCATAGATATAGCTTTCCCCTTTTATTCGGCTTTTAATGTATTAAATTCACACTATTAAGCTTTTTTTTGCTCATCTCGCGTTAAGAACAAAATCGCAATCGATATATTTGCTTTTCCATTTTTCGTCGTCGGAGTATCGCACCGACAGATCAACGGCTATCTCATGTATTATAGGCTTCATTTCGAGCTTGGTTATAAACTTTTCGGGGATATTTTTAAGCCCCAAATATGCGCCGAGGATGTTGCCGGTAATTGCGCCCGTAGAATCGCTGTCGCCGCTGTGGTTGACGGACGCAATTATCGCTTTTTCAAAGCTGTCGCTGTACTTAAGCGCACAGTATACGGCGATAGCCAGGGCTTCCTCTCCGACCCATCCCTCTCCCAATTGCATTATTGCTTCGGTATCGGGTTGGCGAGATGAGGAAAGCTTTATCGCAAGGTTTATAATATCGGTAAATTCATTTAAATGAACGGCGTTTGGGAACAGCGTTTTGACCGCTTCCAAGCTGCCGACAACCGCATCCTTAAGATTGTTCGCTTGTTCGGACGCTATATTGTATATGATGTCGGTGAGCGCCGCCGCCGGAATATATCCCAAATCATGTCCGTGCGTCAATGCCGCCGCCTCCGCTCCTATCATATCTATCTTATATCTGTCGTAGTCCTTGTCGCCTATAAAGAAAAGCCCAATCGGCGCAACACGCATGACGCCGCCGCAACCCTTGCTGTCGTTTACGGGATTTTTTACCGACCCACCCGTATTGCCAGACAAAGCGGATAGACACGTGCTTCCCGGCGCGCGGCTTGAGTGCAATTCTCGCATGTTAAGTAGCCAAGCGCTCCGCTTATCCGAAACTTTGCCCGTACCGCATTGGGTCTTTAGCCAATCCCTATATGCGCTCCAAACAGCTGCCGGATAATCGCACTTAACTCCGCTTTTTACTTCACGTGCAAATCCGTGCAAAAGCCCGTTTGCAGTAAAGAGCGTCATTTGCGTATCATCGGAAATCAAGGCCTTACTGCCCTCTAAGCTGTATTCTCGTATACCGCCCTTGCCGTACACCGAATATATTTGCTTTAAACTGTCAAACTCAACGGCATAACCCAGAGCGTCGCCCGCCGCCCCGCCTATAAGACAGCCCAAAAATTTATCTTGTTTTTTATGCGTGTCCATATTATCCCATTCCTTTCAACTATAAAATTGCAAATATTCTTTTGTTCCGTCCTATCTGCTTTTTCGGGAAAGTACTGCCATCGTTTCTGCGTGGTGGGTGCCGACAAACATGTCAAACAACTTTAATTTTTTTATCTCGTATTCGGGCGACACGTCCAAAAATGCGCGAATATCACGACACATTGTTGCGTGATTGCATGATATGTATATGAGCGTGTTTGGCTTGAACCTTGCTATCGCCTGTGCAACGCCAACGCCGCAGCCCTTTCTGGGTGGATCTATAAGCACGTCCGCACTTTCCGCAGCGTCTGTTATGCTCGGCAAAACGTCCTCTACGTTGCCGCAAATATTTTTAATCTTGTTTTCATTGCCGTTTAGCTTTGCGGTGTAGTCGGCGTCAAATACGGCATCCTGTACGCATTCCACCGCTATCACCTTTTTGCCGCTGTTTGCGGCGAGGTTGCTCGTTATGCCTATACCGCTGTACAGATCTATAAGCGTATCGCTTGTTACGGCACTTATAGCAGCCTCGTACAATCTGTCACGCATATAATCGTTTACCTGGAAAAATGACAGCGGACTAAGCTCGGCCTTTACGCCCATGACATTCACATTCATCCGTGCATTGCCCTTTATGAGCCGCACCGAACTTCCCATTATAACATTATTCCGAGCTAGGTTGGGACAGACAAAAAAGTCCGCGTTTTCCGGCAAAGCCTCTCCAAGCTCATTTTCGCCGTCAAAGCCCTGCGCGTTTATCACAAGCGTGGTGGACGCTCTACAGCCCACCGTTCTGACAACAAGGTGACGGAGCAGCCCTTTTCCGCTTTTTTCGTCATAGACTGACAAATGCTTTTTGTTTGCAAATTCGCACACTGTATCCGCTATGCTTTTTGCAAGCGCGCCGGACATTTCGCACGAGACCGGCTCCACAATGTGCGTATTCTGCCTGTACAGCCCCAATGCAACCTTGCCACCCACAAGAGCGAACGGCATAGACAGCTTGTTGCGCGGCAGTCCTTCGCCGATGTTCGGCTCGAATTCTATATCGTCATAATCGATAGCGGCTATTTTTTTGAGGTTGTTTTTCAGCTCGCAAATCAGCGTTTGCGTGCGGTATTCCTCTGTTAGGTGCCGAGTGTCGCATCCGCCGCATTTGTAGTAATGCGGACACGGCGGTTCGGCTCTGTGCGGCGACCGTTCCAAGACCTTTATGACAGAACAGTTCATGTACCTGCTTTTTACCTGCTTAACGACTGCGCGCACGCGTTCGCCCTTTAATGTATACGGAACAAACACCACCTTTCCGCCGTAGTGCGATACACCCTCGCCGCTCGCGCCGCTGTCCTCTATTTGTAGCTCTATAATGTCGCCGATATTCATTGTAATAATAGAGTACCACCTACGCGAGTAAAAATCAAGCGTATGCGGTAAACTTGACAATCGCCGCGGTTTATGCTATTAAAGGTGTGACGTTATTTACGGAGAGATAATATGGCGGAACAGGCTGATTACACCTACGACGGCTTTTTGATAGTAGACGGAAAGCTTATCGACTACAAGGGCAAAGAGAAAGATTTAGTAGTACCCGACGGCGTAAAGAAAATCGGCAAATATGCGATTCCGCACAGTACGGAAAAGTTGTACCTGCCCGAAAGCGTGGAAGAGATTGACCCTTTTGCCTTCAGTAACGCATGGGACATGCAGGTACTTTTGGTCGCGGAAGGCAATCCGCGCTTTTATTCTCGGGATAACTGTATTATAGAGCGCGCGAGTAAAAAGATTATCAAGGGCACGCGGCTAAGCGTCATCCCCCATGACGGATCAGTCACCACTATCGGTACGGGCGCATTCTCCGACCTTGACACCTGCAAAATGTGCATACGAAACTGCATAACCACTATAGAAAGCCGGGCGTTCGGCTACGGCACGGACGTAACCCTTTACATCGAGGCTAAAGAAAAGCCCGCCGGTTGGGCGGACGATTGGGACGACGGCTGCGGTCTATTGTGGGAGGAAACGGACTGGGAAGGCGGCTGCTCCGGTCTGCTTCTGGAATGGGGCGCGGAGTTTGAGGATGACGATTAAAACGTTATGATTAAATGAGTTTTCACAGCAAAAAACGACACGCATAAGCGTGCCGTGAAAAAACGTATTAAAAATGCGAATCGCTAAAAAACAAACTTAACCAAAATCAAAACTGCCGCCGTTATATGTAGTGCGAGAAAGAAAATATTTGCTGCCCAAAAGTACCAATGCCTCGTCTTATGCCTAAACAGCTTCATCGCAACAAGTGCGCCTGTTGCTCCCCCGATAAACCCAAGCCCGAGCAAAAACGACTCCCTTATCCGCCATCTTCCGCCTATAGCCCTTTGCTTGTCGATAAGATAAGCGAAAAACGCGATAACGCTCGCCGCTCCGACAACCGAAAGGAATATCCAAAATATTGTCATATCTTACCTCAATGTCGCCGAACGCTTGCTTTAATAAAATACACCAAAATCGAAATCGGCGGTTATTAACTATTAATGCACATTAAATAACAGGCGGCAAAAAAGCTTTACTCATAAAAATACAAGAACCAGGCTTTTTCAAAAACGGAATTAAACGAATCGTTTTCCCCGTCCACAAGCACGCGATACAGCTTTTTATTCTGCTTGAAAAACTGCAAAAGAAGAATTACAAACATAAGTGCGCCAAAGCCGATTCCAACGGCAATGCCTACTGTGCGATTAAATAACAATACCAGTCCGATACCGACACCGCTCATCATTGCGACTATAAATATAAGCACAACGTACATAAGCGTTTCCGCGCTGAACAGATTGCTTTTAAAAAATTTAAAGCTTAAAAAGACTTTTTTTCCGTTCTTTTCCTCGACGTATTTTTTTCCGCGCAGAGTGAGAACGGAAAGAAACTTGTCCTGTATCAGCTTTTTATCTATCTTATCCGGATCGTAACGCATAAGCTGCGACAAAGTTTGGCAGCAGGTCCAGTATACTTCCTTATAAATTTTGTAGCGAATGACTATCACCGCCAAAAGTGTGCCTATCAACCCGAGCGCCAAAAAGATAATGCCCTTGTATCTCCAGTCAAAGCTGTACGAAAAAACAAGCGGACCCGCTATGGTACATATAGTAAGATACAGGCTTATTATCTGATCGCGTTTTGACTGCTGAAGGTTTAATTCGTCGTGCGAATGCTTATAAAGCACCGTCAAGTCTAACGAATTAGACCTGCGACCGTTGCCCGAACTCGACCCATTTTCCTCGTCAGAATCCGGTACTTGATTGTTGTTCTGCTTAAGCGGAACAGGACTCTTTGGTAAACCGCCCATTGTCAGCCTCTGTAATTGTGTTTTTCAAAGTGTTTTTTAACCGTCTCGTAAAGAATAGCGAGATTTTCCTCCGAGTTAGCGGCAATAATCGGCAACGGCTTTTTGTAAAAATCCTCGGCAAAAAACCGATATATGTGCGCGCCTGCCTCACGAAGAATAAGTTCGCCTGCCGCGCAATCCCAAGCGTATACGCGCAGCTCAAAGTACAAGTCGCATTTTCCTTCCGCAATGTAACAAAGCTCCATGGCACAAGCCCCGAGCCGGCGAATATCGTTGCTTTTTGCATACAAGTCTGAGATAATGTCAAAGCAAAGCTGTGCGTACTCCTTTTTGTAAAGGCTCATTGCAGTGCATAACAGCCCATCCGAAAACGGTCTGTCCGATACATGAATGGGCTTGCCGTTGTGGAATGCGCCCTTTCCGCGCTCGGCATAGTAAACGTCGTCGGTAAAAAAGTTGTATACCACACCGAGAACTGCCTCGCCGTTTTTATGCAGCGCCACCGAAATGGCGGAATCGCGAATTCCGCGCGTAAAGTTCATTGTTCCGTCAATGGGATCAATGATCCATATGTACTCGGCGTTAAGCTCTACAAGGTCGCTCTCCTCACCCAAAAAGCCCGAATCGGGAATGATTTCCAGAAGCTTCGTCCTCAATAAATTCTGAATGGCAATATCGCAAGACGTGACAACATTGGCGCTGCCGCCCTTGCTGTCAATGGTGTAGTGCGCATTTATTGCTAGCTTTGCCGCCTGCTTTACCGCCGAAATAACTGCGTTTAACACTGCAAACTCCTTTGTGACGTAGTTGTAAAATATTATATCATGCGCACGACAAAAAATCAAACCAAAACCATATCGATTTTATTAATCTTAATAAAACAGTTGACAAAAAAAAATGCATGTGTTAAAATAACAGAGCCGTGGGGGTATAGCTCAGTTGGTAGAGCGCTTGAATGGCATTCAAGAGGTCAGCGGTT
>JAFLVH010000070.1 GCA_022508365.1 Clostridiales bacterium
CGGCAAAAACGCGAGCTGATCGGGCATGGGAAATACGTCGCCGAACTCCGCGCAAATCCTGCCGATGATGGTCTTTATTCGCGGAATATTGTTGTTGGCGGAGATTATAAACGAGATAATAGTCTCAAAAAGCGGCTGGTGCAGTATGCGAAGAGCGCCGCAGCTTTCCAATACACCCGAGAGCTCTGGGAACCTACTTAGCTCACGTTTGGCGCGCAGCACATCGCGATCGAGATTGAAAAAGTTGACAAAATAGTTGACCGCAGACGTATGGATTTCCACAGTGTCGCCAAGCTCGTAAATATCGCATGTGTGCGGACCTGACTTTACAGTGTATCCGCTTACCGTTTTTTCGTAACGAAAAAGCTGGCCGCATTCTATTGTGGCTTTTACGTCTAAATACTCGCTGTCTACGATTATTCTGTTTGCTTCCGTTCTGTACATGAGCTTCCTTTTTAGATAATTAATTGCAGGCTTTTGTGCTTACTAATTGAAAAAAGGGCGTTTACTGCCCTTTTGACAAGAAATTACAACATTGTAACGAAAATATATTGCCGTTATGACAAGGATTACTCCGCAACGGCAACGGGATAAACGCTTACTTGCTTGCGGTTGTTCTTGTCCTCGAACTTGACCTTGCCGTCGACAAGCGCAAACAATGTGTCGTCGCCGCCCTTGCCTACGTTTTCGCCGGGGTGAACTTTTGTTCCGCGCTGGCGAACAAGAATGTTGCCGGCAAGCACGAACTGACCGTCCGAACGCTTTACGCCAAGGCGCTGCGCGTTGCTGTCTCTGCCGTTTTTGGTCGAACCGCCGCCCTTTTTGTGAGCGAACAACTGAATATCTATAAACATATTATGCTTCCTCCAATTTGAGATTTTGCGGATAACCGCTCGATAAGTCTTGTAGTCCCACTTGCATTGCTCGGACAATCACCTGCGCGTCGTGCTCGGTCGGCACCTCAAACTCGAAATGTCCGTCCGTTTTTTTATAATCGACTTTGCCGTAAATATCCGATATTGCAAGGTACGCCGTTTGAACAAGTGTGGATACCGCCGCGCACAGCACATCGCTTCCGCTTTTTGCCATGCCGCTGTGCCCGGACACAAAAACGCCCGTCACTTTGCCGTCCTTACGGAACAGCCTGACCGTTATCATACGATTGCGTCGATCTTTATGCGCGTTTTGTACTGACGATGACCTTGCCTTTTGCGCACGTTCTTCTTGGCCTTGTACTTGAACACGACAACCTTGGGCGCCTTGAACTGACGCACAACGGTAGCCTTAACAGTCTTGCCCTCCGCCTCTTTGCCTGCGATGACGGTTTCGCCCTCGCCGGTGAGAAGAACTTTAAGATCGACGGAAGCACCCTCTTCCACGTCAATACGCTCCACATCCAGAACGTCGCCTACGCAAACGCGGTATTGCTTTCCGCCCGTCTCGATAATTGCAAACATAGCCCTAACCTCCGTTTAGTATTCGCCGTCGGGGTTTCGGCACAGCCGAATTAAAAACCCTTTTCGTGCGGTTCCATAGCATGATATCATAAGTCAATATCACTTGTCAAGCGAATTGAGAATTGAGAATTATTAATTATTAATTTTTTTAGCGTAAAAAAACTATATTAAAACAGTTTCTTCACGCAGCGCGCGTCGTTTCTAAACGCACGCCCCAATGAATTGAGAATACTGACAAGTCTGTCCATGGAATAATTGCGCTGACGCTCCGGGTGTTCCCGCAAAAAGATTTCGTCTGCCGCCGCCTGCAAGCTCTCGCGCGATCCGTCGCCGCTTGTAAGAAGGCCGCCTATGTTTTTTCCGTACTCAAATGACGACGCCAAACACTCGTCAATATACTCCCTCGAGTAATCGTAATGCCGCTTGTTAAAGCCGTTGCAAAACGACGTGTCCAATTCCACAATGGGTATGTCCGTCTTAAAATTGCTACGGTAATCGAACTTGGCGTCAAAGTGCAAAACTATAATCAAATCCAGCTTGGGCTCGGGAACTATAGGTATGTTTTTTAACAGCGGATACAACGGGATATTGTCCACTGCGCCGCCGTCTATTGCAAACCGACCGCCTATTACGGACGGGATGACGCGCAAAAACGGATAGTTGGCAGCCGCCTCCAGATATCTTTTCCATGTTCTGTTGTATTCGCCGTATATCCAATAGTACGCCGTGGAAAAAATGGGAATATAGCATACGGGAAAACATACCGGAATGTCTAAAACATCATGCGGACGAATGAGCGCGCCGTAATATTCGCGCAACAAATTTTTAGCAAACACCTTCCAAAATAGTTCGGCTTTGCTAGAAATATTGATATCTCTGTACAAGTATTCCAGGCAATCAAGCTTGTCAGCAGAAAGTGCATAGCCGGTGAACATTCCCGCCGAAGCGGAAGATATAAGCTTGATTTCCGATCTGTCAAAAAAGTTTAACAGCCCCTGCGTAAACCCAATCTGGTATGCGCACTTGGCTACTCCGCCCGAATATACGAGTCCTACTGAGAGTCGCTTCCGGTTATCGTTTTTTTTAAGCCTTCGCCTATTTTAACAAGCGTTTCTTTGGCCCTATCTACAACTTGCGATATAGCGCTTTCCGCTTTGTCCGCGCCAAGGCGCACCTTGAGCTTTACAAGATCGCCGCTTATTGTGTCGCGCAGTTTTGCTAAGTCCTCGCTTGCGCGCGCGTACTCGTGCGCGTCCTTGCCCTTTTTAAGCCGAGATAAAATGTCCATAGCCTCGTCGTAACGCCAAAGCATATCGCGCTTGTCGTCGGCGGACAGAAGTATCTTACTGTTTTGTATGCGCTTTTTCTCCGCATGAAGTAGCTTAGCGGCCGTGCCCAGTTGCTTGGGCTCGCATTTATATTCGCTAACAAGATCCAACAGAACAAGCATGCGTTGCTTTACTTCCGCAAGAGCTTTTACTTCAACTATTCCGGTTTCTTCCATGGTACCCCCAAACGTTGTTACTACCCGTTGGTTTTATGGTTATATTATACATACAAATCGATTATGTGTCAAGTACTTAGTGGCAACAAGCGACAATATTTTACATTGCGAACATGCACACTTTTTTGCAACAAAAAAAGCACGGACTCGCCATAGGTCCGTGCCCGAAATACTTTTAAAAAAATCGATTAAACCTCAAACTCGCCGATTAACGCAACCAGCGCGCGCTCGAAGTCGCTGTCAGATACGCCCAAGATAAGGTTTATTTCCGAAGCGCCCATGTCCAGCATGCGCAGGTTTATGTTTGCGTGCGAAAGTCTGTTTATGGCGCGCGCCACAGTGCCGGGACGTGACTTCATGCCGTGTCCGACAATCGTTATCAACGCAATATCGCGTGACAGAGAAATGTGGTCGGGATTAACCTCCTGCTTTACCGCTTCGATAAGACTGTTGCAGGTTTCGGTGTCCACAGCGGTAAACACGACGGTCATGGAGTCTATGCCGCTCGGGATATGTTCCACCGACACGCCGTACTTTTCAAAGCAGCTGAGCACCCTGCGCACAAAGCCTATTTCCGCGTTCATCATAGACTTGTCTATGTGCATCGAAAAAAAGTGCTGCCTGCCCGCAATCGCGGTTATCGGCATATGGTTTTTGCGACTGTGACCGCCTGCCAAAAACTCCTCCGTGGGCACGATTTTTGTTCCGCTTGCGTTTTCGTTGAATGTATTCAGTATGTGTATGGGGATATTCGCCTTTTGTACGGGAAATATCGATTCGGGATGCAACACGTTTGCGCCCATGTACGACAGCTCGCGAAGCTCCTTGTACGTGAGCACGTCTATTGTGGACGCGTGCGGCACAAGGCGCGGATCGCAGGTCATAAACCCGTCCACGTCGGTAAAGTTTTCGTAAATATCCGCGTTTACAGCCCTAGCGACAATTGCGCCCGATACGTCCGATCCGCCGCGGGAAAACGTGACGATATCGCCGTTTTCGTTGCTGCCGTAAAACCCGGGTATTACAACGCCGAGCTTGCCCTTTAGCCCCGCCTTGCACACCGATTTAGTAAGGTCGTCGTCATAAGCGATTCCGCTGAATTTTACAAGATCTGCGGCGTCGATAAAGGTAAAACCGATAAGCTCGGCAAGAAGGTGCGCGCAAAGATATTCCCCGCGCGACAGTATGTAGCAGTAGCTTGCGGAAGGAAGCGCCTTTTTTATTTGCGCCAGCTCGCCGTCAAGCGCGCCGTGAAGCCCGACGCCGTCACACAACGCGATAAAACGGCTAACGACGGACTCGAACCTTTCCGCGCGTTCCTTTCCCTTGGCGCCTGCGACGCCGATTAGCATATCGGTGACTTTATCCTCGCCATCCGTCTTTCCGGGCGCGGACACAACGACAAACCGTCTGTCACGGTCCTTTTTTATTATTTCCGCAACGCGCAGTATGCTGTCCGCCGTGGACATTGAAGTGCCGCCGAATTTAACCGCCTTCATCTATAGTAACTCCGTATGTATTATATTCGCTATGTTTACTTTTTGTTATGCTTTTACGCCGACAAAAAACTATTTCACACAAAAACGGCATTTCTGCCGCTTTAATGTAACAACAAAATAAAATGGATTTACAGCAAACCCGATAGACCTGCCGACAGCGCCCAAAAGACCGCCGCGGAAAAAATAGCGAGTAACTTCCAGCCTATGTCCACCACAAAAATCTTTTTAAGCGCGGAGACAAAACCGTTTTGCTTTTTGCTTTCTTGCTTTTGCTCGTTAGTAATCTTATCCATCTTATCCCTCCTTGCGGCGGCGTTTGCGCGGCTCTGGCGTGGCCTGCAATCCGTAGGTCTGCTCTAACTTTTCGGTTAACATATGCGAATCGAAGTACCGCGTAAGCTCGCCGTGCTGCGCTATGGAAATAACGCCCGTTTCCTCCGATACGATTATCGTAAGAACGTTGTTGTAATTTTCGCTGACGCCTATGCCGGCGCGGTGGCGTGTGCCGAGCTCTTTATCGATGGAATTAGACTGCGACAACGGAAGGAAGCACCCTGCCGCGACTATGCGGTTGCCGCGGACAAACACCGCCCCGTCATGCAACGGCGCTTTGGTATTGAATATACTTTCAAGCAGTGCGCAGGAAAGCACCGCGTCCAGCCTGGTGCCCGAATCTATGATATTCTCCGGCAGGTTTTGGTTGGAAATAATGATGAGCGCGCCCACGTTCTTTTTGGACATGTTTTGCGCTGCGCGCACTATATCGTTTATAGCGCCGTGT
>JAFLVH010000071.1 GCA_022508365.1 Clostridiales bacterium
GTAGGGTTTTTGTCGATAGATAATCAGACGGTGGATATAAAAACCGCGCGGATGGCGTTGTTTGACAGCGGTCATTCCGCTGATATTTTCGTTACGGTAGAGCCGTCCGGTATCGACGGTGCGCTAAGCATGCTGCGCGCCGCGTGCGATGCGATAGTCATCGACGGCAATGTCGACGCTTTTTACGAGAAATACAAGGAAACTCTTTTCAACCGCCCCAATCACTTTGACTTTGACGGCAAGCTGCACAGCATAACACCTAAAGCGGACAGCGAGTATCTTACCGAAAGATTTTTGCCACAGCTCGGACAGCGCGTAAAAAAGCGTTACGCCGTAATGCTGTTTAAAACGTACGGAAAGACCGTGGACGAGCTTAAGACCATGCTCAAAGAGTATATGAACAAAAAGAGCAAGGTCCAGTTCGGATTTTTCGAGGACCTTTTGGAGTGCGAGGTGCACGCGCGCTGTTCCACCAACATAGCCAAGGACGATATGAACAAAATCTCCGAGCGGCTTGTGGAGCTGTTAGGCGGCTGTACATACGCTTACGAGGACATCTCTATTAACCGCCGCGTCGCACAGATTTTGCGCGCGGAAAAGCTTAAGCTTAAGATAGCCGAATCGTTTACCGGCGGCGCGCTCGGCACGGCGTTTACCTCAGTTCCCGGCGCAAGCGACTATCTTATGGAGGACGTCGTCACATACTCGGTAATGTCCAAGAACAAGCGCCTCGGCGTTCCGCTCGCAACCATTGCGGAAAAGGGCGTTGTCAGCGGCGACACCGCGTACAGCATGGCGCTGGGCTTGATGTCAAGCGGGGATTGCGACATTGCCATTGCCACCACGGGCAACGCAGGACCCACCGTGCAAAGCGGCGCGCCCGGACTGTGCTACGTCGCGTTAGGCATAACCTCGCAAAAGAGCATTGCGGTAATAAAATACGTGTTTAACGGCGACCGCGACTACAACATAAAATGCGGCGTGAAAAACGCCATGTTCTTGCTTTACGAAAGCCTTATAAGCTACAGACGCCAAAAACAACGCCAAATGGCGGCCGCGGCACAACAACAGGCGCAACAGCAGGCCCAGCAAGCGGCTCAGCAGGCGGCACAACAAGCTCAACAAGCACAACAGGCAATGCAGCAACAGGTGCAACAGGTTATGCAACAACAGGCGCAACAGCCTACTCAACCGCAACAGCCGCAGCAGATTACGTTTACCACACCCATTGCGCCGTTTGCACCCACAATCGTATCGCCTAACGACGACAGCGATAATTAATGTGATAAAAAAACTCAAACGAGGTATAACATGGATAAGAAGGAAAAGTTCAAGGTTTACAACAACGACATGACGCAGTCCGAAAAGGAAAAGGCGCTTGCGGACACCATTGCCCAGATCGAAAAGACGTACGGCAAGGGATCTATCATGCGCATGACCGATTCGGTCGCCATGCAAGTGGACGCCATCCCCACGGGCTGTCTTGCGCTCGATCTTGCGCTCGGCATAGGCGGACTTCCGCGCGGCAGGATTGTGGAGGTGTACGGCCCGGAATCCAGCGGTAAGACAACGCTTGCGCTTCACGTGATTGCGGAAACGCAAAAGACGGGCGGTATGGTGGCGTTTATCGACGCGGAGCACGCGCTCGATCCCGTGTACGCTCAGCACTTGGGCATTGACCTGTCACGCCTCTACATATGCCAGCCGGACAACGGCGAGCAGGCGCTTGATATTGCCGAGGCGTTGGTGCGTTCGGGCGCTATGGACGTTGTGGTCATAGACTCTGTCGCCGCGCTCACACCGCAGGCGGAGATCAATGGGGAAATCGGCGAAAGCCATGTAGGCCTTCAGGCAAGGCTTATGTCGCAGGCGTTACGCAAGATAGCAGGCGTTTGCAACAAGACCAAGACCTGCATTATATTCATCAACCAGCTGCGCGAAAAAATAGGCGTCATGTACGGCAATCCCGAGGTTACGCCGGGCGGCAAAGCGCTCAAGTTTTACGCAAGTGTGCGGTTGGACGTCAGAAAGGGCGAGCCGCTTAAGGACGGCGCAACCGTCATAGGCAACCGCACCAAGGTGAAAATAGTAAAGAACAAGCTCGCGCCTCCGTTTAAGACGGCGGAGTTCGACCTCATATTCGGCAAGGGCATTTCCAACGAGGGATGCATTCTGGATATGGCAATCGATCAGGGCTTGATTGTAAAGAGCGGATCGTGGTTCTCATACAAGGACGAGCGGCTCGGTCAGGGCAGAGAGACAGTTAAGCAGATAATTCTTTCCCGTCCCGAGCTACTAGAGGAGCTTGACGCCAAAATCCGCGAGATGATATCTCAAAAGGGCGGACTCCCGTTTGAGGAAGGCGACGGCGACGACAGCGACGGCGAATAAAGGATAATTTATGTTCGACTATATATCGGGCAAGGTTGCCGCGGTAAGTGAAAATAAGGTTGTGATTGATTGCGGCGGCGTGGGGTTTTGCCTCACGGCGTCCGCTTTTGCTGTAGCCGAGGCGGCAAAAAAGCAGGAAGTAAAAATGCCTGTGTACCTTGCGGTAAGAGACGACGCGTTGGAGCTGTTCGGCTTTTCGGGCTACAGCGAGCGCGAATTGTTTTTGCTGCTTATAGGCGTGTCGGGTGTAGGCCCCAAGCTTGCCGTTGCGGTCTTAAGCGGAATGCCGACGGATAGGTTATCTTCCGCTATAGCGTCCGGAAATGCGGCGGCGCTTTCCACCATAAAGGGCGTCGGCAAAAAGACCGCCGAACGCATTGTACTGGAGCTTAAAGGCAAGGTGGTCTCCGAGGGCGCGGATATCGGCACTGCGGCGGCGACGGAAACACTTCCAGACGAAAAGTCAGTGCTTGCGCTTATGGGGCTCGGGTACGAACGCAAAGAGGCGGAGAACGCCGTCAAAAAGGTGTACAAGCCGAACATGTCCACGGAAGAAATCGTGCTTGCCGCATTGCGCAACTTGTAATTAGATTATGGAAAACAACAGGTTTATCACAAACAAAGAACTGGTCACAGACGACGGAGATATTTCGCTCCGTCCGACCACGTTTGACGAATATATCGGGCAGGACAAGGTTAAAGCCAACCTAAAGGTGTACGTTGCGGCAAGCAAGGCGCGCGGCGAGGCGCTCGATCACGTCCTGCTGTACGGTCCGCCGGGACTTGGTAAAACAACGCTTGCGCACATAATCGCCTCGGAACTGGGGGTGGAAATTAAGGTGACGAGCGGTCCGGGTATAGAGCGCGCCGCCAACCTCGCGTCACTGCTCACCAATCTGCAGGATCGCGACGTGCTGTTTTTGGACGAGATACACAGGCTCAACCATTCGATTGAGGAAGTGTTGTATCCCGCAATGGAGGACTTTGTCCTTGATATATCCACGGGCAAGGGCGCGGGCGCCACGTCGCTAAGACTTCCGCTTCACAAGTTTACGCTTATCGGCGCGACGACGCGTGCTGGCATGCTTACGGGGCCGCTTCGCGATAGGTTTGGCGTAATTTGCAGGCTGGAGCCGTACACCAATAGCGACCTTGTGCGCATAATCAAGCGCTCTGCAAAATTGCTTAAAATAACGATAGACGACGACGCAGCGAGCGAGCTTGCTTCTCGGTCGCGCGGCACGCCGAGGATTGCAAACCGTCTACTTAAGCGCGTGCGCGACTTTGCGCAGGTTATTGGTGACGGAAATATAACGCTTCCCATAACGGTTAAAGCGCTTAACGACATGGAGATAGATCCGCTCGGGTTAGACTACAACGACATGAAGCTATTGAACGCGCTTGTCGATAAGTTTGACGGCGGACCCACGGGGCTCGATACGCTTGCCGCCGCAATCAACGAGGACGCAGGCACTATAGAGGACGTTATAGAGCCATATCTTATTCAGCTCGGCTTTATCGCGCGCACGCCGAGAGGGCGCGTTGCGTTAAAGGCGGCGTTCAATCATCTCGGAATAAAACCTTCCAAAAAAGCGGTTATGCAGTTATCCTTTTTGGACACGGTCGGTGGCGATGAATAGAAGCGATTTTTACTACGATCTTCCTAAAGAGCTTATAGCGCAGACGCCCATCGAGCCGCGCGACAGCTCTCGGCTTTTGGTGTACGACAGAAATTCCGATACGGTGACGCATCGGCATTTTTTTGACTTGCCAAACCTACTTAGATCCGACGATCTGCTTGTAATAAACAACACCAAGGTTTTGCCTGCGCGTGTGACGGGCGTAAAAGAGGGCACAGGCGCAAAGATATCATTCCTGTTGCATAAGCGCATAGACCGCGACACATGGGAAACGCTGTGCCGACCGGCTAAGCGCGCAAAAAAGGGCACGGCGCTTACATTTTGTGACGAAATGACGGGCGAAGTCATAGCCGAGGGCGAGGACGGAGCAAGGGTGATACGGTTCAGCTATGACGGCGTGTTTGAAACAATTCTCAATAGAATAGGCGAAGTGCCGTTGCCGCACTATATTCACAAGCAGTTAAAAAGCATAGACAGATATCAGACCGTTTATGCCAGAGACGAAGGTTCGTCCGCCGCGCCCACCGCGGGACTGCATTTTACCGAGCGGCTGATGAGCGAGCTTAAGAATAAGGGCGTGGAGATTGCGGAAGTACTGTTGCATGTGGGATTAGGCACATTTTTGCCTGTCAAGACCGACGAGGTGGAAAACCACAAAATGCACAGCGAATATTACTGCATGACAACGGAGGCGGCAGAAAGAATAAACGCCGCAAAAAAAAGCGGCAGGCGAGTGATAGCCGTCGGAACAACCTCCGTGCGCGTTTTGGAATCTTGCGCTAATGCTGACGGCACGGTTGCCCCCGGCAGCGGCGAAACTAATATCTTTATTTATCCACCGTACAAGTTCAAGGCAGTGGACGGACTCATAACCAATTTCCACCTGCCCGAGTCCACGCTTATTATGCTTGTCAGCGCACTTTTAGGCAGAGAGAAAACTTTGAAAATATACAAAACCGCCGTGGAAGAGAAGTACCGCTTCTTTTCGTTTGGAGACGCCTGTTTCTTCCAATAAGCGTCGCAATAGTTCGTCAGCCGTCGCGTCGCCCTCGGTCATGTAGGTGGGTCTACAC
>JAFLVH010000072.1 GCA_022508365.1 Clostridiales bacterium
TTGGCGGAGAAGGCGGGATTTGAACCCGCGCTCCGTGTTACCGAACTACTCCCTTAGCAGGGGAGCCCCTTGAGCCACTTGGGTACTTCTCCATCTCTTTATATTGCTGTAATAGTATAATGTATTATCGCATTTTTGTCAAGCGTTTTTAGCAATCACATATTTGCAGCTTTCTGCATACACCGATAGTAAAGACACCTCCATCCCATCGTTTACATATTTCTAAGGAGGTGCAAAAATGTTCTTTTTCAACAATTCGTCCTGCTGCTGTAACCGTAAACCCCAATGCGTGCGCTGCGAGTCAAAACGCGAATGCGATAAGCACAACAACAATTGCTGCCGCTGTGACTCAAAACGCGAATGCGATGGGCACAAAAACAATTGTTGCCGCTGCCAGTGCTGCTGCCACAGAGAAGCTCAGCGACCCGCGCGCCCTCTCTGCTGCTGCCGCTGCGGATGCATGCATATGGGCGGCATGATGGACAACAACATGGATTAATCCATGTTTCTCTCCGCGCCCTGCCGCGCAAAAAACCGCGCCCTCCGTTTTCGGTGGGTGCGGTTTTGTTTTGACTTTTCATTCTTCGCTCGGCGCTTGTTCTTGCTCCTGCATAAATCCCATAACAAGCGTTTCGAGCTGCTCGTAGCTTTTGAACGATACGGTACTGTTGTAAAGCACCGTGCCCTCGGCGTCTATTATTACCGTCATCGGCCATAAACTCTTGCCGCCGAACGCGCGGAAGGTTTTGCACACGGTGCCGTCTACATCGTCCTGCACAAACCGCACAGCATTGCCGCGCCAACCCTTGCCGTCTATAAAGCCTTGCACGTCGGGGCGGTCGGCCTTGCCTTGAATAGCGACAACGGTCACTTCGGGATGGTTATCGGCAAGCTGAATAAAGTACGGGATTTCCTCCACGCACGGAGTGCACCAGGTCGCCCAAAAGTTGACGACGGTTATTCCGCCGCGCGCGCCGTACAGATTGAACGTCTCCGCCTCGCCGTCCGTGTTGTACAGCTTGAGCGTAAAGTCCGGCGCGGTGTCGCCCACCTCATAACCGGTGATTACTTCCCCATCGCCGGACGGCGCCTGCTCTCCTTCCACATCGACAAAGTTATAGCAGATGAGCGCGGTGACAAGCACGACAAGCGCCGCCGCCCACGCCGAAAGCTCAAGCCAAAACTTTGTAGGTTTCTTTGTTTTGCCACGCGGCGTTGCGGTAACGATTGCTTCATCCTTGGCAGGAGTCTGCTCTTGCTTGTTTGCTTCGACGCCAACGGTCTTTTGCTGTACGTTTGTTGCATCGACAACCGTCGATATTTTTACCTCGCCCTCAGTGGGCGCAAGCGGCTTTTCTATCGGCGTCTGCTCGTCTAGCGAGCTGTGCCGAAGAAAAATCTTTGACCCTTTCCAGCTAATCGCCTTTGTGGGACAGACCGCCATACATTCGCCGCAGTTGATACATTCGTGGTCTCCGACGCGCTTTACGTCCATTTTGCAGTGCGTCACGCAAAGCCCGCAATCGGTGCAATTATCCTTGTCCACCGTCACGCCAAGAAGAGCAAACTTATTGAAAAATCCGTAGATCGCACCGAGCGGACAGAAGAACCGACAGAACACGCGGAAGATGAACACCGACGCCACTACAAACGCGATCGCCAGCCCGAACTTCCAGGTAAACTGCCAGCCGAGCATACCGAACATATCTGAATTGCTCGGATTGATCAGCAGCATGACTGCACCGCCCAATGTGCCTGCCGGGCATATGTATTTGCAGAACGCAGGCAGCGGAATATCTTTTAGCGCGTAAATAAGCGGAATCGCAATTGCAAGCGCGAGAATAACATATTTAATATATGACAGAACGCGAGTTACGCGGCTCTTTTTCAGCTTGGGTGTGCGAATTTTATACAGCAGCTCTTGGCACAGTCCGACAGGGCACAAAAAGCCGCAAATCGTGCGTGCGAGCGTAAGCCCGAACAGCGCGATTATTCCCAACAAATAATAAGGTGCGCGCGTATTGGTGTTGGCAAGCGAGTTCTGAAGTGCGCCCATGGGGCAAGCGCCCACCGCGCCCGGACAGGAATAGCAGTTGAGCCCGGGCACGCACATATACTTGGTGGTTTCGCTCTGGTAAATCTCGCCCTTGACAAAGCCTTTTATATTGGCGTTGTACAGCAGCGCGGCGTAAACTTGAATAAGCCTGCGCTTTGTGGGAATGTGATTCTTTATCCAGGCGACAAAGCCCTTTTGCTTATAGGGGTTTTCCGGCTTGGGAGGCAGGTTTGCCCTTCGCACCGCCCTGCCTATAAAGAACACCAAAAGCGCAAAAGCGAGGACTATGGATATGACGATTATGGCAACTATCATATCCCCTCCTTAGCCCAAGCCTATGCACTCGGTGCAGATGTTAATGGCTTTTATCAAAACGTCCTTAGCTCCGCCGTTGACAATTCCTAGCACTATAAACACCACGGCAATTGCAAACAGCGCACCGCGCACAGCCCAAATAAATGTGGGTTTATTCCACGCGCTTTTAACTGCGGCAACGCTTTTTCCAATCCACGCAAAAGCGGGCTTAGAAAGCATAGCTTTTGTTTTTGTTATGACGGCAAGCTCGGGGCTTTTGGTACCACTGTCTTTGTCGCCCGTTATAATCATGATTTTTGCAGTCGAAACCTCTAAGTTTGCAAACACGCCGCATACGAGTGTGGCGGAAATAGCCGCCGCGAATGACACGGCGAACCAGGGCAGAATGTATCGCATCATTGCGAATATTTCCTCGGTGATTTCCTCGCCAACAAAATTCGCCGTATTGACCAAATAGCACAATGTTACAATTGCGGCGACAAGCGCAACGGTTAGCGCGACAAGCCATGAGACAATGCGCGCAGTTGCCGCCTTTTTGTATGCGGAAAGCGCCAAAGAATATTCGTTCTTTTCGCCCGCTTGAGGAATTTTGTTTTTAAGCCTTTTCAGCGTTTCCTCCGGTTGACGCTTAGCCTTTACCCGATACAACGGAAAAATCGCGCCGAATATGATTGCGGCTATCAAAAATATCAGAGGTATGGCAAGAGATAGCAACTTTTCGCTCACGATTTCACGAGTGTAAATAACCCCCGTATCCTTGCCCGAATAGTAGATATCGGCGGCAACGCAAATAATGGCAATCCCCACCGCCACGGTGAAGAGCCCGAGAAAAATCGAATATAATAATCTGAACTTTTCCGATTTTTCCACTATTTTCTTTCCTCCGAAAATTTATACTATTTTAGCATATATGTGCCGTTAAGTCAAGTGACACAAAGATTGGCTCGACTTTATAAAAAGGACTCACCGAAAAATCGGCAAGTCCTCTTTGACTGTTGCTGTGTGAAATTTTTAAATATTACGGCTTAAGACGGCTGGGACCGCGGAACAGGAAGGTCACGTCCTTTACACTGGGCAGGTCAAACAGCTTGACAAGCGTGCGCGTGATGCCCAATCCGAAGCCGCCGTGCGTGGGCGCGCCGTAGCGGAAAAAGTCGAGGTATTCGGTCATGCTTTCGGGATTGATTCCGTTTTCCTCTATATTTGTCTTGAGGTTTTCGTAGCGGTGTTCGCGCTGTGCGCCGCTGGTGATTTCTATGCCCTTGAACAGCAGGTCGTACGTTTTGGTGAGCGTGGGGTCGTCGTCCTTTTTCATGGAATAGAACGCACGCGCCTTTGCCGGGAAGTCGATAATAAACACGAAGTCGCTGCCGAACTTCTCCTTGGCGTACTTGCAGATAAGCTTTTCGCCGTCGGGGTCGAGATCGCCCTTTAATGCGCGCGGCACCTCATAGTTCATTTCTTCCTTAAGTATTCTGTACGCCTCGGCAAGCGTTATGCGCGGAATCTTGTAGTCAAGCGAGATAATGTCCGTGCCGAAGTATTTTTTGTACTCGTCGTTGAATTCTTTCTTTACGCCGTTGATCACATAGGCAAGCAAAGCTTCCTCTATGTCCATGACGTCGTGGTGGCTGTCTATAAACGACACCTCCACGTCAATGCCGGTAAACTCGGTGTCGTGGCGAGAGGTGAAGCTGGGATTGGCGCGGAAGTACTCGCCTATCTCAAAGGTTTTGTCAAAGCCTGCCATCATGCTCATCTGCTTGTAAAGCTGCGGACTTTGCGTAAGGTATGCTTTTTGCCCGAAGTAGTTCTTAAGCTCGAACACTTCGCTGCCGCCCTCGCTGGACAGCGCGGTTATCTTGGGCGTGTGAATCTCTATAAAGCCGTTTTTGTTGAAGTATTCTACGGCAAGCCGCTCAAACGCCGTCTGTATGCGGAACATGAACACTTTTTTCTCGTCGCGGAGATCTATCCAACGATAGTCCATGCGCAGGTCGGGTCCGCTCTCGCTGTTAAGCGGAATTAGATCGGCAATGCTCATAATCTCGAGCTCGGTGGGGTAAATCTCCTTGCCGCCGTTGCGCACGTATTCCGAAAACACACACTTGCCCTTGACGGTGACAAAGCTGTGCGGAGTGAGCTTTTTCGCCTCTTCGTAGGTGGGGTTGTCCTTTTCTATCGTGACCTGAACAAAACCTGTAACGTCGCGAATAACCAAAAACATTATCTTTTTGTCGCGGATTGTTTCGACATAGCCTTTAATGAGGCATTCGCCTTCGGTAAGGTCTTTGATGTAAGTTCTTTTCATGTTGCGCTCCAATAATAATCAGATTAAACATATTTTAGCACTGTGCAAAATAATTGTCAATTTTTTTGCAGGCCGTTGCGAATGCAGAATTAAGAATTAAGAATGCAGAATGATGGGCGGCGTTGCCGCCATTAAGGCTGAGATTCTTCACTGCGTTCAGAATGACAAAACAAGCCGTACTATAGCTATGCCGGTTTTGTCATCCTGAGCAGCGCGAA
>JAFLVH010000073.1 GCA_022508365.1 Clostridiales bacterium
CGCGTTCAGATGCGTACGGAGATTACCAAGATTCACCACAGACTTGCCACAACGTTTATATACGTCACGCACGACCAGACCGAGGCTATGACGATGGGTACGCGCATAGTCGTTATGAAGGACGGTATCGTCCAGCAGGTGGATACTCCCACGACGCTTTACGACAATCCCGCCAACCTGTTTGTCGCGTGCTTCCTCGGTTCGCCGCAGATGAACATATTCAAGGCAAAGCTCGTCGAGGAAAACGGCAATCTTTACGCGCTTATCGGCGAGACCAACAAGGTGCTTATTCCCAAGTCCCGTGCGCTGCGCATACGCGATAAGTCCATTATCGGCAGCGACGTGCTTTTGGGTATCCGTCCCGAGGACGTAAGGTACGAGCAAGCGCTTATCGACGCGCATCCGGAATCTGTAATCGAGTCCACTGTGGACGTTATCGAAAACCTCGGCAACGAGACCATTCTGTACCTCAACGTAGAGGGCAAGGAAGACTACACCATTGCGCGCGTCAATGCGCGTTACAGCTTTACGCAGGGCGAGCAGGTTAAGATGTACCTTGCTACCGAGCATGCGCATCTGTTTGACGCCACGACCGAGCTCACGCTTATGGGCGTGCCCGATTACAACCTTATCCCGGCACAGGCGGTTGCAGTGGAGGACACGCTTGCTGTCATGTTCGGCGACGTTTGCGTCAAGCTTCCCGAGGACGTTCTTGCTCGCATCACCGACAAGTCCGTCATCAACAACAAGGTTGTAGCCGCATTGCCTCCCGAGGCGCTCAAGCTTGAGGGTGGGGAAGGCGACGTCTGCATCGAGGGCATATCCGAATTCTTCGACAACTATCCGCGCTTTAAGGCGGTGTACCTGTCGGTGCCCGGGCTTACCAACAACCTAATTGTGTCTTGCCCGCTCGACTATGAATTCACCGGCGGCGAAAATGTCAAGGTTTATCTCGATCCCACAAAAGTGCAGCTGTTCAACATGGACGGCGAGCGCATTGTTGCCGACCGTCCGATCAGCGGCAACACAACATCCGGCACCGTAGTCAGCAACGCAGGCGTGTACAACTACAAGTTCACCGCAAAGAGCGGAAGCAAAAACAAGCTTACCGCCGAAGGCCATAGCGGACTTAGAACTGCGGAGACCGAAACCCCCATGTACGTACTGCCGCGCGGCTTTGCCATTGACAAGGATGCGCTTGCGGCGTCGCCCAAGATGGTTCTTACCGGCGTAATCAAGCATCTTTGCGAGTACCAAAAGGACGCTATCGTCACGGTAGAGGTGCCCGGCTTCAACGGCGATATGACCGTTATCATCCGCAACTTCTCCGGCTACAACACAGGCGACAAGATTAAGATGGCTGTCGATCCGGAATCGATTGTATTCGGCAACTACGAGACGTTTGCCGAAGCCGTCAAAAAGTCCGAGGTGCAGGAAGAGGGCGGAATTCGCTATAAAGGTCTGCTCCAAATGCGCGAACAGGAAAGAGCCATAGAGGCGGCTTCTGCGTCCACCACGGTAAGCAAAAAGGAACAGGCGGCTTCCGCTGAAGAACCTGAGGCAAAAGCCAAGGCTCCCGCAAAGAAACCGGCAGCCAAAAAGCCCGCGGCAAAAAAGCCGGCAGCCAAAAAAGCCCCGGCAGTTAAAAAGCCCGCAGCTAAAAAGAAATAAATAATCAATCAATCAAACATAAAACCGAGAGTTAAACATGACTCTCGGTTTTTTGTTGTGTGCGTGTGGAATTTTTTGTTGGGCAAAAAATGCTTGGGATGACAGCTATCGTCAATCCAAGTCTACAAAAAGCAACAAAAAAAATTTTTTTTAATCTGTGGTTTTCAGTGCTAAACAGTTGACAGCAAAGATATTATACACTATAATAAAATAATAATTACTGCGGAGAAGTTTTTATGGCATACGGGACAAGCAGCAAACGCAAGAGCTCATTAACAGTATTTTTAATGCTGTTTCTTTTTATTTTGTGCATAATTCCCACGTTGTTTGTGGGGATAGCATTTGCCGACGGCGGTGGGGACAATCCCGGCAACGGCGATACTAACACAGGCACCGGCGCAGGAGACGATGACGATCCTCACGATTTGGCGGATGTGTATTATATCACCGACTATGATGGTGACGGGATGTTTTACAGCGACCTGACTAATTATATCCCCGGCACATTTGAGCGCTATTATTGGGCGCCCGATGAATTTGAAGATAAATTTAAAGAAGCGTACAAAGAAGGAACATTTAAATATATAAAAGATAGCCATGTCATATTCGAGATACGATCCGGATTTAGAGTTCAATTATTGACAGACGACTGCATTATAAAAGTGCTGGAAAATTTCTTTAAGGAACTAAAGGACAGAGATTGCCAAATAATGTTCATTTGCGGCACCGACGGACACAGACTTGGCAACGTAGATAAACTATTGGATTATGTGGATATCCATGTGGACACGGATTTATTTTTTACATTTTTGTCTTCTATTTTTAATGACGTGTATGTAGACTGCGGTTATCAAGATCAAATAAATCATTGCACATTCATTATAGACAACAACTTCGGTCTTGACGGCGGAAGCGCCGCCAATTGGTATGAAAGTAAGTTCTTCCGTGAGTACTTTTTGACGTTTATAAAAGGGATTTACCAAAACTTGATACAAAATCCGGTTAATCCTATGCCTGTGGCCACAGTTTTGGATGTGCGAAGCATTAAAGTGCTGTACAACACGTCCGGAACGGAATACTATGACGTATGCGACCAATACATGAATAATCCTGTGTATATAGACAAGTACGACTCCTTCAAAGAAAAATATATGGACAATCAGAATGTCTATGCAATAGGCAATGCTTTGGACGACGAAGCGTACTACTTGGAATGGTTAGATAATTTAAAAGCGTTGCAAAGCGAAACGTTTGTGTTCCCCATTCACGTTTATACTGTCGACGCAGAGTTCAATGTCGAAAATAATGTCCATCGTTTTGGAAAAATGAACGAGTACGAAATTATTATTATGGCAGATGACTTTTATAATGACGAAGATCTGACAAAGTACGACAACACATATGGTCGTTGCAAAGTCACGCATAAGATGAAGGTATTTACAATCGACAACGAATCGGGAGAATCGAGTGTCGATAGTTCCTGGAAATATTTATACGGCTACGGAGACGAGACGGCTACTATCAATTTCCCCATAGATGCTTGGTACCCTTTTATGGATGAACCGTCGATAGACTATTATTATGGCACAAACAATATTTATTAAGGAGTGATTATGCCTTATAAGTGTGGTATTCATATTATAAGGTGCATATATATGGATATGAGCAATTCAAATAAAAAACATTGGCTGTTATTGGTTTCTATTGCGCTTACAGCTCTGCTCTTTGCGCTGTGCTTTGTCGCTTGCGGAAAAGAAGAGCGAAAAAGATTAGCCACACCCCAAAACCTGCGCGTTGTGGACGAGGTGTTAGTTTGGGACGAGGTAGCCGGCGCGGAAGGCTATGACGTAGAGATAAACGGAAAAAAATATGAATCCGAAACCAACAGCTTGGACATATTTTTGCTTACAGTAGCACCCAAAAACTATTCCATGCGCGTCATGGCGTACGGGGATTTGGCAATTCAAGACGATTCCGGTTGGTCGGACTTACTGGATTATACAATCGTCGGAGAGGACGTTTTACGGTTTCGTTCCATAAATAACGATACGGAATACGAGGTTTTTTCCGCAGACAAAGACACAACAA
Source organism: Clostridiales bacterium (assembly GCA_022508365.1). Lineage (GTDB taxonomy): Bacteria > Bacillota > Clostridia > Christensenellales > Pumilibacteraceae > Anaerocaecibacter. The sequence continues at coordinate 3,760 of JAFLVH010000073.1, forward strand.
TCGGAAAGATCGCAATCCCGTCGGAAGTAAACGGCAAGCCTGTGACAGCCATAAGGGCCACTGCTTTTGCAGAATGCACACAGCTCGTTGGAGTATATATTCCGGATAGTGTAACAGTCTTAGGCACCAATGCTTTTAGTAAATGTGAAAATCTTAAACGCGTCAGGCTATCGGAGTCTTTGGAGACGTTAGACATAATGACGTTTTATCGCTGTTCGAGCCTTACGGAAGTGGAAATTCCAAGAAGCGTTAAGGAGATAAGCAACAGTGTATTTGCATACTGCACGTCTTTGGAGTCTGTTTATATCCCCGATTTGGTGGCAAACATAGGCATAAGTTTATTTAGCGGATGCGATAATTTGCGCACCGTAACGGTTGACGAGAGGAATGAAGTTTACAAGAGCGATGGGAATTGTATTATAAAGCGAGATACCGATGAACTGATTGTAGGTTGCAATGCCGGTGTTATACCCGATTATGTTAAATCCATTGAGGAATATGCCTTTACGGAATGCGATTTTACCGAGATAACTATCCCCGACGGCGTCACATTTATCGGATACGGCGCGTTTAGCCGTTGTAAGTATTTGACAGAGATAACTATACCGGGCAGTGTGGAGACTATATATTACGACGCGTTTGCAGGTTGCAAGGCGCTGAAAAGCGTTACGCTCGAGGAGGGAATAAAGGTATTACACGGCGGATATAGCGGTACGTTCGGGTCTTGTATAAATTTAACTAATATACACATACCCGCTT
>JAFLVH010000074.1 GCA_022508365.1 Clostridiales bacterium
AAGCCGTACTATAGCTATGCCGGTTTTGTCATCCTGAGCAGCGCGAAGGATCTCAACCTTATTATTCATTCTGCATTCTTAATTCTTAATTATTTTTAAAACCTGTATTGACAAATGTATTTTTGTATTATATAATATAAATTAGAAGTAAGAAGAATCTTACACAACATTTGCATAGGAGGCAAATATGAAGAAAAGGAAAGCAGCACTTGCGGTAGGACTCAGTCTTGCCATTGGCTTCTGCAGCGTCGGCCTTGCGGCGTGCGGAGGCGACGACAACAAGGGTACCGGCGGCGGTGGCGGCGGTGGCACCACTGTCACACATAAGCCCGGCGACAGATCGGATTGGTACGCAGCCGGCAGCTTCAAAGCGGCTGACTACGCCGACGCAACCGGCTTTAAGACCTACAAAACGCTTGACGCTATGCCGAAAGCGATGTCATTGTTGTACACCGACACTGAAAATCAGTACACCATCACCTTGTCTTTGTACAAAGAAGACGAGTTTAAGGTAATTAAGGTAGGTAGTGAGAACCCCTGGAGCCCGAAGATCACAGGCGATTTGCTCGACGAATCTATCACCGACGGATTCATCACAGGCGGCGGCGGCATGGACGAAAGCGACTGGAACTTCCAGTGCAACAAAGACGGTAAGTACACGTTTACCTTTAAGATCGGCGGCGGAAAAACCTCGGTTACATACACGCGCGACGCCGACATACCCGCGCTTCCCAAGCCCGTAGAGTCGATTGAGCTTAACCAAGATGAGGTCACGCTTGAGCTTGGAAATCCCGCAAGAGCGACATTCCAGATTGAAGCGACCATCACTCCCGAGGACGCAGACGATGCCGAAGATATCGAATACGAGTCCGATGACGAGGACGTAGCCACAGTAGACGAAGACGGTCTTGTCACTGCCGTTGGTGTGGGCGAAGCGGAAATCACCGTAACCTGCGGCGATATGTCTGCAACTCTTACCGTTACCGTTATTAACGCCGACGACGCTGTTCATGCAACAGGCGTAGAGCTCAATAAATCCGAGACCACGCTCAAAATCGGACACGTAACCGAGACGTTGACAGCCACTCCCCAACCCGCAAACACTACCGACACTGCAGCTTGGACTTCTTCCGATCCCACTGTTGTCAGCGTAGCAAACGGCGAAATCACCGCGCTTAAACCCGGCACCGCCACCATCACCGTAACGTACGGCGCCGGCGATGACGCTGTAACCGACGAATGCGTAGTAACCGTTCTTGACGAATACTTCTTGGCGGGTGCCTTCAAGTCTGTGGAAAATGCCGGGAACTGGAACTCCGACTGGAAAACAGCCACTTCCGCTCTTGCATTTGTACAAGACGAGGAAGACGAAAACGTATATAAACTCACCGGCGTTACGTTGATGAACAACGATGAATTTAAGGTTGTGTTCACCAGCATGCCCAGCAACTGGGATGGCTGCCTTGGTTTTGGTGCTGTCGATGATGACAACGACTATGTAAGCGAAGGCGGCGGCGGAAATATCGTCGTTGAAGATGCCGGCGTTTATACGCTTACCATCACAATTGAGGACGAAACCGCTACCCTGACCTTTGAGCAAACAGAGGATTTGGAAGAAACCTGGGAATATGATGTAGCATTCCGCGGCAACTGGACCGACCCGACCGGCCAAAATTGGACTGACATCAAATTCAGCAATCAAACATTTGATAAAGACAATAAGTCTGTTACTGCCGATATCGAACTTGCTGCGGCTAACTTCGGTGTTAAGACTTGCGCACCCGGAACATTTGATCAGGCAGCATGGTATAATTCGTCCGTTATGGAATGCGCTGCCGGCGTTACAACCATAACGCTTCCCCAAGATGCAGGCAACGCAACCTGCACGGCAGCGGGCACATACAATGTTACAATAACATTTAACGACAACGGCAAGATCATCAAGATACTCTTCAACTCGTTTACCCCTGCGGCTGAATAATAAGCAATATAAGCAATAATTATCCATAAACAGAAAATCCCTACGACAATCAAGTCGTAGGGATTTTTCGTTAGCCCCATATTAGCGCCCCGAGCTTGTCTATCTCGCCTACTCCTTATATTCATAAATCCCTGCGACGACGTGCCGCAGGGATTTATTTGACCGATGTCGGTTTAATATTGTTTTATTGATAAGCAGCCAAGGTCAATACAGCTTTTTCGCTTGTTTCACAATTTCCAAAAACTCAGCTCTAAAGCCGTTCCCCCCTTCCTTGGTACAATCGAGCGTGGAAAGCCGTTCCACCACATTGTGTATATCGGCATTGCTTTTGTACTTAGACTGACGGAGTATCAATCCGTATTCCGCAACGCAGCCTATAAAAATGCTGTCCTCGCTCGGCGTGTCGGTGTAATCGTCCGTCATCACTGTGACGGAGATTGACTTGCTCTCGTCCGTATCGGGAGCTTTAAAACGCACCTCGCAGGTTGCGACCGCGCCGTTTGCGTTTTGCTTGAGTTCTATCTCGTACAGCGCAGTCACGGTATGCCCGGAGCCTATTTCGCCCGCGTCCTTCTTGTCGTCGTCAAACTCCTCCTGCGACATCATTTTGCTTTCGTAGCCGAGCAGCCTATATTTTTCCACCGTATTTTTATTAAAAGTTACGCCCATTTTTGCGTCCTTGGCGACCACATTGAACGTGCCGCCCAGTTCCTCCACCAGCACCTTTCGCGCTTCCGCCACGCTGTCGAGATAAGCGTAGTTGCCGTTGCCGTTTTCGGCGAGCGTTTTCATTGTAGTGTCGTTGGTGTTGTACATGCCCACGCCCAATACGGACAGGTATATCCCGCTCTCACACTTTTTACTGATTAGGCGTTTCAGCTCCCCGGAGCTTGACGCGCCCACGTTAAAGTCACCGTCGGTTGCAAGTATGACGCGGTTGTTGGCGTACTCCGAATAAAATTCCTGCGCCAAAGCGTATGCCTTTTGTATGCCGCCCTGCCCGTTGGTGGAACCGCTCGCTACGAGGTCTTGCAAAACATTGCAGATTTTGGTCTTGTTGCTGCCGCTTTCGCCGCGCAACGCCACGCGGCTGTCGCCTGCATAAGTGACTATGGAAATTGTGTCATCCGCCCCCAAGCTTTCCGTCAGCATAGAAAACGATTGCTGAATAAGCCCCAGCCTATCGTCGCCGTACATCGACCCCGACGTGTCAATCAAAAACACTATGTTATTGGGCTTTGCGGAATACTCCACCTCTTCCGCCGCAACGCCTATACTGAGAAGCTTGTGCTGCTCGTTCCACGGGCAGTCAAACAGGTTGCCTGATACTGCAAGCGCGTCGTCACCTACAGGTCTTTCGTAATCGTAAGAAAAGTAGTTTATATATTCTTCAAGCCGCACGGATCCGGCAGAAACCCTTTTGCCCTCGTTTATTATCCTGCGCATATAGGAATATGACGCGGTGTTGCGGTCAAGCGAAAAATATGAGTCGGGCGTCATAGCCGGACTTATAAAGTTGCGTTCGACAACATCTGTTGTTTGATAGTTCCCGAGATTGCTCGGCGGCATGCCGTTTGCGCCGGACACAGCGCCGCCGGGGCTGCCATTCCAACCGCGATTAGGGTCCGCTGCGCCACAGGATATTATTGTAGCCGATGCGAGTGTAATTGCACATATCGCCGTAAGTATTTTTTTAGTGTTCATAATCGTCTCCTTTTTGCGTTCTTACAACTACAACACACTGTCTTTGCTTTTTGTCCCGAAAATTTAAGTTTTTTTTAATTTTATTTAGCGATAATGCGCGCCGCAAGCTCTTGTGCGCCGTCCACGTTGCCCATGGCATACACGTAATAGCTGTATTCGGCAGTCTTGCGGTACGCCATAGTCACATATTCGCCCATTACGTATTCCAAGCTGTATCTGTAACCCGACCTCGACATTAGCCTCTTATACTCCGCCGCAAGCTCG
>JAFLVH010000075.1 GCA_022508365.1 Clostridiales bacterium
GTTGGCCTCTCACGCCGAAGACCCGGGTTCGATTCCCGGTGGTGGTGCCAAAAAAATGCAAGTGCAAAAGCACTTGCATTTTTTTATGCCACCCCGGGAATGGAGTGCGACAAAGGTCGCCCACGCTGTCCGCGCGTATTCCCGGTGGTTTTATATTGTTCGCTTTTGTGAGTGGATGTTTTGTTGTTTACCGGTGGCGCATCGCGCGCTTCCGAATTATCATGTCCCTGTATAGTAGTCATTTTTAAACACTATAATCTGAATAGCAAAGTTGTCTAGAAGTGTCTGATTGAAAGAGCCTTGCACAAATAAAAAGTGTACGCTGTAGTTATCGTCAAAAAAGTATTTTTTATTGCTTTCGTCACCCGGATCCCAATATACAAACCAAAGATAATTAAGATACAGATTGCCACCGTCATTCTCCCACATAGCGCTGCCGTTATAGCGCGACTTGTCGTTGAAGAACATCAATCCCAAATCGCACTTGAAATAATTGACGGTTTTTCCGAGGTTTGTTTTGTTAGTTGCGTCCCAGCCGCCGTCGGTGTATGTCTTTTTCATGTCAATATCGTAGACTACTCCGTACATGCCGGTGCGGATAGGCGCAAACGCTCTTCCTTCGCCGTTTCTCGGCCACGCCCAAAGCATCCAATCCTCATATGCAGTACCTAACATGGTGCTTATTGTTTTGTCGGTGGGGTAAATTTCTCCGTCCTTTCTCAGATAGTGAATATACACGTGTCCCGGCGCCGACCATTTCGCCATCGACAAATTGTAGTTGTGCGCATCGTCATGTGTGTAAAACTGCGCCGTAAGCGTCACATCCTTGGTGATTACGGTTTTGGGCGTGTAGTATGTGTAACTGCTGCCTTTTTCGTACCAACCCTTAAACATGTTATATTTGCTATAATCGGGAACATCGGGAATTTCGTAATCTCCCAGCGGCTCGCCTTGTTCCACCAATCTGGTCTCCGTTGTAACGCCTTCGACAGTAAACTCTACCGTGTACATCCTTGTGTACTCGGCCGTAACCGAAATGCTGCGCGTAAACACTGTGTCGGAAGTGATATAGCCGGAGTAATAACCGCTTGTAAAGCCGTTAAATCTGTATCCGCTACGCGTCGGGTTATCGGGAAAAGACTTTAGCTTGCCATTTTCGTCCGTATCGATTGTTTTAAGCGTAGTGCCGTCCGGAAACTTTCCGGGCGCGGCGTTAAACGTGATTTCATAGGTTTTGTGCTCGTTGTCCTTGTCATCATTGTCACCATTCTCGTCGTCACCGTCACCTTGCTGTTTGGGCGGCTTTACCCCAAACGGACAGTAATAGAATACGGAGGTGTCCTCGATTTCCGTTCCGTCGCTTATCAACGTAACGCTTGTAAAGCGCAGAATTCCGTTGCTCTCGCGCTCGCCACGTAAAACAACAGTTGTCTGTCCGTTGATAGTGATAGTAAAGCTGTTGCCGATAAACATAGCCGATCCGCTGTTGCGCACAGTAGTGCCGCCGCTTATTGTTACCATCATGACGCTTGTTCCGTCGATGTCTATGTAATCGTTCATGTTTAGCGAGTCGGACTCTGCGTCATAGTAGTAATACCTGTCGGCGGCGGAGTTCCGCTCCGTCCAACGCGCGTATACGGTCATACTTCGCTCGAATACGGTAGATGACGTAATTGGCGTGTTGCCGCTTGTTTTGTCATCGAAATACCCGACAAAGTCATAGCCGCTGCGCGTGGGTGCGCTCGGCAATGAAACGGTGCCGATTGTGCTTGTTTTTACCGTTTTTCTTTGCTCCTCGCCGTCAAACTTTCCGCCGTTGGCGTCGAAGGTAATCGTATATTGCACTGTCGGCGATATCGGCTTCACGCCGTCCCGACAATAATATATAACATCGTAATCGGTCACGGGCGTCGCCGTCATGCCTATTACCGTTTGGCTGTCCACGCGAAGCACACCGTTGCTCTCTCGCTGCCCGTTCATTATGTTGGTGATGGTGATCCCGAGCAGATTGCTTGCACACACAATGGTAAAGCTGTCTTTTGTAAACGTAATAGCGCCGGTTGACGTGACAGTTATGCCGTTGTTGTCCTTTACAAGCGAACACTTATCTCCGTCGATTTCCACGTATTCGGTTTTGTCGTACACTTCGGTTTCGGCGTTATACCGATAAAACCGAGTATCGCCGCTCACTTCGGGAGCTTTAATCGTGTCACACCCGAACAGCGTTAACGAGCTTAATAAGCTTATGCAAACCGCTAAAATTATTGAAACCGTTTTTCTCATTATTTCACCTCCGTTACGCTCCGAAAGCCAACGTAATAAAATCTTTTACCGTACTGTCCTTGATTGTGGCGCCGCCCACCGCAAGCCGCATGCGGATAAAGTAATCGTACTTGCCGTTTTCGTAGCAAATTATCGCTGACTCCCCGTCACTACCGCTTACAACGCCGTAATAATACCCGACACCGTCCAAAATATATGCTGTGCCGTTTTGCTTGTACCAATCAAGCGCTTGCGTATAGTCCTGCGCATATCCGTCGTAGCACCGCGCCAAAAAGTCAAACGTATACGCGTAGAGCGTTCCGTCAATCTGACCGCCGTACACGACGTTTTTTACCACATAGGCAAGCAGTAGATCATTCTCCGCAGAACACAAATATGCCGAATAGCTGTTGTACTGTTCATAATCGGTGTTGTATAGCACCAAATCCGGATCGCTTTTCAGCACAGAAAAGTCCACGACCTTTGTTATCTCGTTTCCGACGTTGTACCTATTGCCCACGCTTGACGAAGCAGGACTGCCGCCGCCATTTGTAAGCGTGATAGGAAGCACAACGCACAGCACCGCCGCCACCGCCGCAATCGGAAAAAATATCTTTTTCCATAGACCGGTCTTTCGGGTGGGCTTTGATTCAACTACAATCCCGTTTTCCGCACAAAAATCGTCGAACGGCTTTTTCGGTCGCAGCTCTTTTTGCAATGCTTTTTTAATTTTTCTGTCTGTAAAAATCACAGTAAAATAAAACCCTCTGCTTATATGACGGATTAAATAAGCAAAAGGTTGGCTTTTTTATAAAAATTATTGATTTTTTATTTTAACATTGCGGCAAGATTTTTGCGAATTTGATTGAGATGCCACTTTACAGTGCCGACAGGCATATTAAACTCGACAGCTATCTCTTTTATTTTAATTCCGTATATGTAAAACATTACCGCTATCTCGCGCTGCTGCTCCGAAAGCCTGCCTATTGCAAGCATGACGTCGCCAAGATCCGCCTCGTCCGGTTTATCTACCGCCGCCTCGTCCTCTTCCTTAAGTTCGACAAACGGTCTGTCTGCCCTAAGCATATCTATTGCGGTGTGCTTGACGAGCGTGCGCATAAACGCGTCCGGCGATTTAATGTGTGTACTCTCCTTTTTGGAATAGTCCACCAGCTTTAACATAACGGCGGACGCGGCGTCCTCTCCCTTGCCGCCGCCCAATATATATTCGGCATCGACCGACATCTTGCGGTGATACTCTGT
>JAFLVH010000076.1 GCA_022508365.1 Clostridiales bacterium
GCGGAAATCTGCCGCTGGCACCACGAGCGCTGGGACGGCAGGGGATATCCGGACGGACTCAAGGGCGACGATATTCCAATCTCCGCGCAGGTTGTGGCGCTCGCCGACGTGTACGACGCGCTAACAAGCAAGCGTTGCTACAAGGACGGATTCCCGCACGAAAAAGCGATATCCATGATACAAAACGGCGAATGCGGCGCGTTCAATCCGCTTATCTTGCAATGTCTTAACGATCTGCAGGATGAGCTTAAAAAGGCGTTGCACGGCGACGGCCCTACCGACACTTTGGATAGCGGTGCGCGCGACAACGTGGAGCATATGCTTAAGGTCAGCGGCTCGGACGTGTCCAACAGGACGATACGCTTACTCGAGCACGAGCGCATGAAGTTCAAGTTTTTCGCAAGCCTGTCTCGCGAGGTCATGTTCGAATATGTAGCCGACCCGGAGATGATAGTGCTTACGGATTTCAGCGCGGAATATTTGGATTTGCCGGAAAAAATTCCCAATCCCTCGGAAAGCGATTTTGCAACGCGCGTGTTTATAAAAGCGGACTTCGACAATCTTTTGACGCAGATAAAGGCGTCCACTCCGGAATCGCCCATAGTGGAAGGCAAATACCTTTTGAACATTCACGGCGAGCAAAAGTGGAATAAGGTCACTGTGCAGGCGCTTTGGAGCGACGAGACAGAGCCGCCTACGCTGGAGGGCGCGCTCGGTAAGTGCTTGGACATAACCGAGGAAACCGAGGAGATTCAGCAGTTGGAGGTGCTTGCGGACAAGGATCAGATAACCAACCTCTTGAACGCCCGAGCCGCCAAGCGCACTATAAGCAATATACTCTCTTCCCCGCACGACTTTGAATACGCGCTTGTGTTCCTGGATTTGGACAATCTTAAAAAGGCCAACGACAATTACGGTCACTTGTTTGGCAATAGACTGATTAAAGAAGTTGCCGACCGCATGATGGCAAACACCCGTACCGCGGACGTTTGCGCAAGGTTCGGCGGCGACGAGTTTGTCATATTCATGCGCTATAAGGACAGGGCGCAGATAGACCGTATTTTCCATGCGCTCACAAAAGACAAGCTGGACGACTTTACCGTCAGCGTCAGTATGGGCGTTGCATTATCAAAGGACTGCGACGGCGATTACGACACGCTGTTGCACATGGCGGACCAGGCAGCGTATGCCGTAAAAAAATCCACCAAAAACGCATACAAGTTCTACAGCGACTTGACTGAAGAAGAAAAGAAATTAGTGCAATAACTTATAAAGATATTTTCGGAGGATATCATGACAGTACAAGAAAGCTATGAAAAAATGGGCGCCGACTACGATGACGTTATGAGCAGGCTGCGCACCGACGACCGCATAAAAAGGTTTTTGTTGAGGGTGGCGGACGATCAAAGTTTTAACAATCTTGTTACGTCGCTAAAAGAGCACAACATGGAAGAGGCGTTCCGCGCCGCGCACACGCTTAAGGGCGTCAGCTCCAACCTGTCGCTTATGAAGTTGTGCAAGTCCGCAACCGCAATTACGGAAATGCTCCGCGGCAAAACGGAGTACAGCGCCGATCTCGAGCCGCTGTTAGAGCAGGTAAGGGCGGATTACGAGTTGACAATCGAGTGCATAAAAAGCATAGATTAACATAAAAATGGTTGATTTTGTAACGTTTTAATGTTACAATATAGCCATATACAAAAGGTGTTTAATCGCACAAGGTGATTAAGATGTCTAAAAAAAGCGATTTGGAAAAGAAAATCAAAGACAGCGAGGCGGAGCTTGAAGCTTTGGAGCAAAAGCGCCTTCGTTCTATGTCGTCGTTTATCGAGGCGCTCGTACGAAAGGAAACTCCGTCTGAGGAGGACGTGGAGTTTTTTAAGACCTATTCTGATCTTATCGAACTGGAACGCGAAAACTTAAGACAGCTCAGGGACGAGCTTGAGCTTCTTAAAATAAAATAACAAATAGAGGAGTATCATGAAAAAGTTTTTCAAGGAATTCAAGGAATTCATAACGCGCGGCAACGTCGTAGACCTTGCAGTCGGTATGATCATCGGCGCGGCGTTTACTGCAATCGTCACCGCGCTTGTCAACGGCATATTCAAGCCGCTAATCAACGCCATTCCCATGGGCGACGTTACGGGGCTTATCACCATGCTCCGTCCTGCGTACATGATTGACGAAACCACCGGCGCCAAGGTGATTGACTTAGCCAACTCCGTGTACATAAACTGGGGCGACTTTATCATGGCGATAGTCAACTTCCTCATCACTGCGCTTGTGCTGTTCCTTATTATCAAGGCAATCAACACATTCCGCACTAATGCCGAAAAGCTTAAGGGCGCGGAGATAGACAAGCAGCTCAAAGCCGAACTCAAAGCCAGGGGCATGAACAAAAAGCAGATGATCGAGTACGTCGCTCAGCAAAAGGCGGAAGAGGAAGCCAAAGCCAAGGCCGAAGCCGAGGCCAACAAGCCCGAAACCACCGAGCAAATCCTCGCCGAAATCCGCGAATTGCTCAAAACAAAATAGAAATTAAAAAATCCGCGTATGGGTGTTTGTGATAGGGAATCACAAACACCCATAATTAAATTTGTTTAACAAGAAATGCGGCGCTTACGCGCCTAGATTCCTCGGCTACGCTCGGAATGATGGGAGTACAGCACAACTACTCTGCCCATCATTTCGACCGAAGCGAGCTTGCGAGCGAAGCGGAGAAATCCAGGCGTTA
>JAFLVH010000077.1 GCA_022508365.1 Clostridiales bacterium
TCGTGCTGTTCTACCTGTTTATGACAATGTACTGCACGCCGTACAACGCGCTCATCTCGGAGTTCGGCAAAACGCAGGACGACCGAATGTTTATTTCCACGGCGATTTCGCTGACCTACTTTGCCGGAACATTGCTCGCGTACACGCCCTTTGTGTTTGCGGGGCTTTTGCGCGGCGGCGTGGGCTTTGCCTGGAGCTATCGGCTTTGCTTTATAGTGCTTGCTGTTATCGCCGCAGTATGCATGCTGCTGCCCACCTTCCTTATAAAAGAAAAGGACTTTGTGGACACCGTGCCGTCCAACGCCAATATGTTTAAGTCGCTTGCCGCCACGTTCAAAAACAAGGACTTCCGCACCTTTGCGTTTTCGGACATTATGTACTGGGTGGGACTTACCCTGTTCCAGACCGGTCTGCCCTTTTTTGTCAAGGTGTCCATGAACATAAGCGAATCGTTTACCATGTACTTCCTCGGCGGCATGACCGCGCTCTCCGCGGCGTTCTACCCCGTGGTGTCCAAGCTAGTTAAAAAGTTCGGAAAGAAAAAGCTGACCATAGCCGGCTTTCTCGGTCTGGCGCTCGCCTACGTAATCGCAATGCTAATAGGCGTGCTGGGCACGGCGGAAAACCCCGGTCTGCTCGGCATCGGCACAATCCCCGGCGTGGTGTTCGGCGTGCTCATCTGCGTTATAGCCGCCTTCCCCATGGCGCTGCTCGGCATCATTCCGCAGTCCATCGTAGCGGACGTGGCAGAGGCGGACGGCGTAACCACCGGCGAAAACCGCGAGGGCATGTTCTTTGCGGCGCGCACGTTTGCCATGAAGTTCGGCCAATCGCTTGCCATGCTGCTATTTACCTCGCTCGCAATTATCGGCACGACGCAAAACACCACCAACAACGACATAACCGCGTCCACACTGGGCATGACGATAGTCGGCGTAGTCGCAGTCGCGTTCTGCATATTCGGCGCAGCTATCCTCCTTTTCTATAACGAAAAGAAGATTATGAAAACCATAGCAAAGGACGAGGTCGGCACGGCAACCCAACCCGCGGAAACCGCGGAAGCACCCGAGCAACCGATAACGGAAACCGAGACGGCGGACTCGGCGCAAACGGAAGAACACGCGGCGGAGACGGAGACGCATGATGAATAAGTTCACCGTTTATTACACCGCTTCGGGCGAAAACAAAAGCGCGACGTCTAGTAACGACGACGTTGAGCTTTCCTTGGCAGAGGAAGGCAGCCGTTACACGCTGACCTTGCGCGCCAAAAAAGATATTAAGCTTTTGCGTTTTGAAAAAAGCCTGCCATTCTCACCCGATAATAGCGATCTGCTGTTTTTCAACGGCTATCAGTCCTGGACGGACACCAAAGAGCTAACGCCCAAAGAGAAGGAAAAAAACGTAAACAAGCTGCCTAAGTTTCTCGTAAACGCGTTTGCGTTCGACCGCTACGGCGATACTTTGTTTTACCCATATGGAAAAAATCTGCTACACGGCTATGACGTATTCTACTGCAAAGGCACAAAAGAGAAGTTTATTCTCAACCGAAATTACACCCGCGCCTATCTTGTGATCGAGTTTGACAAAAAGGCAAAGGCGCTCAATCTTTTCCATGATTTCAACGGTTACAAAGTTAAAGCGGGCGAAGAGTTCACCGCGGCGGACTATTTTCTTTCGGATAGCGTGGCGGACGGCATGGAATACTTCAATAATGTATTCCCGGTAAAGAACACGCAAAAAGTTTTCGGCTACACGTCCTGGTACAACTACTATCAAGACATAACCGAGGATATTTTGCTCCGCGACCTCGCTGCATTAGACAAGCAGTTCAACCTGTTCCAGATAGACGACGGGTACGAAACCAAGGTGGGCGACTGGCTGTCGGTAGACAAGAACAAATTTCCCAACGGGCTTAAACATATAGTGGACGCGGCGCATAATAAAGGGCTAAACGCCGGCATATGGCTTGCCCCGTTTGTCGCCGAAGAGATGAGCGAACTGTTTAAGACGCGCAAGGATTTATTCAAGCGCGACGGTAACGGCAATTTTGTTAAGTGCGGCGCCAATTGGAGCGGATTTTACGCACTCGACCTTGACAACCCCGACGCGCGAGCGTACATAAAGGAATGCCTCGGTCACTACGCGGATATGGGCTTTGACTTTTTTAAGCTGGACTTTTTGTACGCCGCAAACCTTGTTGTAACCGACGGCACGACAAGGAGCATGGCGGCGGAAAGTGCCTATGCGTTCCTTAGGGAATGCCTTCCGGGCAAGACCATTCTCGGTTGCGGCGCGACGGTATTCAACTGCATAGACAAGTTCGACTACTTGCGCGTAGGCCCTGACGTTTCGCTCATATTCGACGACGTATGGTACATGCGAAAAATGCACCGCGAACGCATTTCCACAAAGGTGACATTGCAAAACACCGTGTATCGCTCGTTCTTTAACGACCGCCTGTTCGGCAACGACCC
>JAFLVH010000078.1 GCA_022508365.1 Clostridiales bacterium
CGGTATAACGCATAGCCGCGGGCGGATCGCCGTCCACCGAACCGAAGTTGCCGTGTCCGTCCACAAGCGGATAGCGCATGGAAAAGTCCTGAGCAAACCTAACCAAAGCGTCATACACCGAACTGTCGCCGTGCGGGTGGTACTTACCCAAAACGTCACCGACTACACGCGCGCATTTGCGGTACGGCTTGTCCGACCAAAGCGAAAGCTCGCCCATGGCGTAAAGTATGCGGCGGTGTACCGGCTTAAGACCGTCTCTGACGTCGGGTATGGCACGTGAAACGTTAACTGCCATTGCGTACGCAATAAAGCATTTTTTCATTTCGTCAACGACGTGCGTCTCTATAATTTTGGTATTGTCTACGTATTCCTTGTTGCTGCCGCCGGACGGCGCGCCTCTTTTAGGTAATTTAGCCATTTTTCTCCCCTCCGATTAAACGTCCAAGTCGGTAACAAGTTTGGCGTTTTCTTCTATAAACTGCCGTCTGAGCTCGGGCATGTCACCCATCAATACGCTGAATATTTCGTCCGCTTCAAATGCGTCCTCCATGGTTATGCGCTTTAGCGTACGGTACTCGGGGCTCATGGTAGTTTCCCAAAGCTGCTCGGCGTTCATCTCGCCCAAGCCTTTGTAACGCTGAAGATCGCAACCCTTGCGACCGAGCGAATCAAGCGCCTCGTCGCGCTCCTTCTCGTCGTAGCAGTATATCTCCTTCTTGCCCTTGGACACCTTGTACAGCGGCGGAAGCGCGGCATACACGTGTCCGCGCTCGATAAGCGGACGCATAAAGCGGAAGAAGAATGTAAGTAGAAGTATACGAATGTGACTGCCGTCTACGTCGGCATCGGTCATACATATGATCTTGTCGTAGCGCAGCTTGCTCTCGTCAAACTCGTCGCCTATGCCGCAGCCGAACGCCGTGATCATCGCCTTGATTTCCGCGTTTTCCAGCACGTGATTGATGCGCGCCTTTTCCACGTTCAATATTTTGCCGCGGAGCGGAAGTATCGCCTGGAACCTGCGGTCGCGCCCCTGCTTTGCCGTGCCGCCTGCGCTGTCGCCCTCGACTATGAATATCTCGCAGGAGGACGGATCGCGGTTGGTGCAGTCCGCCAGCTTGCCGGGAAGGCTAGCCGTCTCGAATACACCCTTGCGGCGCGTAAGCTCACGCGCGTTTCTTGCGGCGTCGCGTGCGCGCTGCGCAAGAATTATCTTTGCGACCAAATCTTTGGCTTCCTTGGGATTTTCCTCGAGGTAGGTGCCGAGCGCGTCCGTCACCGCCTTTTCCACCTGCAAGCGCATGGAGGAATTGCCGAGCTTTGTCTTGGTCTGACCCTCGAACTGCGGATCGGTCAGCTTGACGGAGATGACCGCGGTTATGCCCTCGCGCACGTCCTCGCCCGCCAGCTTTTCGTCGTCCTTAATAAGATTCTGCTTGTGCGCGTAATCGTTAAGCACCTTGGTAAGCGCGTTTTTAAAGCCCACAAGATGGGTGCCGCCTTCCTCGGTGTTGATGTTGTTTGCGTAAGAATAAATGAGCTCGCTGTAGCCCTCGTTGTACTGAATGGCGTACTCGACCTGGCTGTCCTTAAACGACTTTTCGCCGTAAATGACGTCCGAAAACAAAGTGTTCTTGTTGCGGTTTAAAAACTCGACAAAGTCCTTGATGCCGCCATCAAAGCGGAAGGTGTCGCGCGCCTCTCTGCCCTTGCGGCTGTCTATAAGCTCGATTTCAAGCCCCTTGTTGAGATACGCCACCTCGCGAAGACGAGTGCGCACCGTATCGTAGGTAAAGTCGAGCGTCTCGAAGATCTCGTTGTCGGGGAAGAACGTGATTTTGGTGCCTGTCTTGTCGGTCTTGCCAACCTCGGCAAGCGGCTTCATGGGCACGCCGCGGTTGTAACGCTGACGGTAAACCTTGCCGTTTTTGTATACCTCCACGTCCAACCATTCACTAAGCGCGTTAACACAAGAAAGACCCACGCCGTGGAGACCGCCGGACACCTTGTATCCGCCGCCGCCGAACTTGCCGC
>JAFLVH010000079.1 GCA_022508365.1 Clostridiales bacterium
ATGAAATTTCAAAAACGGTCAAGGTTAATTTTATAAAGGTAAAAAGCCACAGCGGAGACGAGTACAATGACAAAGCCGACCGCCTCGCAAAGGATGCGGTGGGTGTGGAATAGAAAATGTCAGAGGGCATCGAACCCTCTGACATTTTTAATATTTCTGTAAATCACAATAAACCCGAATCCAGCCGGCGGGAAGCTCCTTTGACGGTTTTTCCTGCCATATGTATATGAGGTCTTTTTCAGCGCGCACACTGCCGTTATGCGGTTTGTCGTTTTTGTCTACAATAATCGAATCTGTATCAAATTCAATACAATACGCACCTTTTTCGCTGCTGTCCGTGTCGTACGCATAAACGAACGGGTCGGTATTAGGCTTGCCGGCTTCTATAGTGAAGCCGTCGGGATAGTAATAATACTTACCGTCCCAGAGTACGATTGACGCGCCGAACGTTTCACCGCCGATTTCCTCTGCTTCGGCAACAAAATCCTTCCATTCCCACGCGGCAAGCTCGTACTTACCCACGTTCTGAACCTCGATAATAAGCGGACCAATATCGTTTTTGTCAATAACATAAAGTATAAACCGTGTGTACGCGGCATCGTTCCAAAGCGATTTTGATTTTGTCCTTACCGTGAGTACATTCTTGCCGGCAATGCCCATATCAAGCACGCCGCATGTCACTGTATAGTCACCGCGTCCGAGCGTTTTACTGCTGCCGTCCATGTAATGTGCAGTTACTGTCAGGTTGTTGATAAGCTTGTTTATCTCGTCGCCCCTGAATATCCTTTTAGCTGTGTCGGACGCGTCAAGAACGTCATTAATGTTGTACTTGTTCGGTCCCTTTGCCGTAAGCAGCACGATTTTTTCTTCATCTGCAAAATCAGTAAAATTGGTGCGTATATTCGGTATTGACGATAATATCGTGCCAAAGCCCGTTGCTTTTTCGTGTTTTCTGCATCGTATCTCCACTCTGTCAGAGCTGCGGGTAAAGTAGTAGTCGGATGCGTTGAATTTGTCGTTGTCGGAGGTGATACCGCTTATACGGTTAATCACTGCGCCGGAATTTCCCTCCTCTATCATCCGCTGTATGTAGTCGCCGCCTTCTTCAACTTCGGCTTTCAGCATTTTTTCCAGCGCGACATTCAATTCAAATATATGAGAGCGGCAGTTCATTTCGCTGTTGTTATTTGCGCATCGCAATATAGGCGGAACAATGATTGTTCCTGCCGTCACTGTGACGAGCGCGATTGCCGCGACGCCCGCCATGTTGCGCTTTATAAAGTCCGCCGCCGATTTAGTTATTTGTTTTACGGACGAGGCTATTTCCCTCATCCATGTATATTCTGTCAACAGCCTCACCCCCGATAAGCGCAAAAATTAAGCCCAGTCGCCGCCGGCCATCATCTGCGCGTGAATTTCTTTCTCAAATATTTCGTCCTCGCCCTTTTCTATTTTGCATATTACCTTACTTTGCGTCGTGAAAAGAACTCTTATGTAAAATTTGCTATCTACCTTGTCGTAAATCCGTCCGGCGCTCATTGTACCGCCGGCTATGTTGTGGGTGCTGTTCGCGATAAAGCCGACAATTCCGACAATCGGCAGCCGTACCATAATCGCTTCGGAATCGTATTTGTTCGACGGGTCTTTTTCGCATATGAGTACGTTGCCTATGGAAAACGGTTTTTTGCCGTAGTAGTTTGCGTAGCCTGTAACGGTTACATACATTTCTTCCACCTTATCGCACCCCCAAACGCGTATATATTATAAGTATATCATTTGTTGCGGGTTTTGTCCATATTTTTTTCGACACAAAATTAAACTGTCAGAGGGCATCGAACCCTCTGACAGTTTTGCGATTGTTTCA
>JAFLVH010000008.1 GCA_022508365.1 Clostridiales bacterium
ACGTCGATCTTTTTGTTGACCGACTGAATCATCTTAATATGCTCGGCAACCGAGCCTTGTAATGCCAAAACTCCGATAGTCATAGTATTTTGCTCCGCAAAAAATGAATAATGAATAATGAAGGAATGAAGTCGCTTCGCTAATTAAGGTTGCGCTAACGCGCGTTTATTAAGAATAGTGCGGCTCAACCACCCCTAACTCTTAACTCTTAACTCTTAACTCTTAACTCTTAACTCTTAATCGACTTACCAGCCGCGCTTGGCAAGACGCTCGGCCTCGCTCAGGTTTTCTACGTCCACGCCCGCCATGGCAGCGCCCAATCCGTAGCTGACACCTGCAAGTATTGCGGGATCGCCGTAGTACGCAACCGCCTTGACTATCGCCTCGGCGCGGCGTTTGGGATCGCCGGACTTAAATATGCCGCTGCCGACAAATACGCCGTCGGCGCCAAGCTGCATCATAAGCGCGGCGTCGGCAGGGGTCGCTATGCCGCCTGCCGCAAAGTTGACTACAGGCAGCGACTTGTTCTTTGCGACGTATCTTACAAGGTCGAGCGGCGCGCCGATGTCCTTTGCGTAGGTTGCAAGCTGTTCGCCGGGTAGGGACGCCACCTCGGCTATTTGCGAGCGCATTTTGCGCATGTGCTTAACCGCCTCCACGACGTTGCCGGTTCCGGCCTCGCCCTTGGTGCGAATCATGGACGCACCCTCGGATATGCGGCGAAGCGCCTCGCCAAGGTCGCGTGCGCCGCACACAAACGGCGTCTCGAACTTGGTCTTGTCAATGTGGTACATGTCGTCTGCGGGAGTGAGCACCTCGCTCTCGTCTATGTAATCGATTTTTATCGCTTCCAAAATCTGCGCCTCGACAAAATGCCCGATGCGCACCTTGGCCATGACGGGAATGGACACCGCCTTTTGGATTTCGGAAATCATCTTGGGATCGGACATGCGCGCCACGCCGCCTTCCTTGCGGATATCCGCAGGCACGCGCTCAAGCGCCATTACGGCAACCGCGCCCGCCTGTTCGGCTATCTGCGCCTGCTCGGCGTTGGTAACGTCCATGATGACGCCGCCCTTAAGCATCTGTGCGAGGTTGCGGTTTAAAAGCTTTCTGTTGGCCGCTTTTTGTTCTTCTTTACTTGCCATATTTAACTCCTTGTTCGGATATACCGATTATTGATAAGTTTAGTCAGCCGCCACAACGTTTACGTTGAGCTTGCCTGAAACCTCGGCAAACGGTTTGACGGTGACAACGTAACGCCCGAGCGCCTTGATGGGCTCGGAAATCACTATCTTCTTTTTGTCCAGCTCGATGCCGATGGCATGAAGCGCGTCGGACACCGCCGCGGTGTTTAACGCGCCGAACAGCTTGCCGTTGGCGCCTGTTTTTATCTTGACGGTGACGGTGATACCGGCTAGCTTTTTGCACAGCTCGACCGCCTCGTCATGCTCTATCTTGCGCCTGCGCTCCTCCGCCTCTTTGGCGATTTTTATGCTGTTTAGCGCGGACGACGTCGCGGGCTGAGCAAGATTGTTAGGGAACAGATAGTTGCGCGCGTATCCATCCGAAACCTCTATCACCTCGCCCTTTTTGCCCTGTGCCTTTACGTCCTTTAACAATATAACTTTCATTCGCTTATTCTCCTTTACACATTTTATCAAACACATATATCTTTGTCAAGTCTTAAAGCTTGCTTACAAGTGCAAATCTTGTCACAAATGAATTTATGGGCTTTTAAGATAGGAAATCCAAAACCTAAGATTCAGTATGCAGTCGCACACGCCGAACACGGACAGTATAAACACCGTAAACGGAAAGAGCACCGCCGCAATGCCGATGGTAGTCAAAACAACATATGCGGCCACCCTCGCCTTGCCATTAAACAGTGCGGCAATAAAGCCAAGCAGCGTGTAGCACCCGAACGCCGCAGGGATAGTGCAAAACGTGTGCATCACCGTTGCGGACAGCGCGTCGTATCCGCCGACCACGCCCAAAAGAATGCCGGTAATCGTGGCAGGCAACGCCATGGTCCACAAAAACGCGCGAGGAAGGCGCATATCACTCATGCGCGCAAACATCTCGGCATTGCCCTTGCCCTTTACCTTTTCGTTTATGTAAAGCGCGGCGAAAAACCCGACAAAGCCGAGCACCGCACCGTAATGAATGCAGTAGTACCAGGTATATTCGTTAAACTCGTCCTTAGCCCATTCCGAAAAGCTCTTTGCCGCCGCGTCCTTGTAGCCGTCGTCTGTCGGCTTCAATTTCACCTCACCGGGCGTCGGTTTTTCGTTGTCGTAATGGTCGCGGGCAAAAAACGAAATAACGGGATCGGACTTTTCGCTAAGCATATACTTTGCCGCTATGTCGCCTATCGGCATACCCTCGGCGCCGCGCACAATGCCCACGCCGACAAACGCGCCGATGGCGCAAAAGCACACGATTGCCGCCGCGGCTAACAGGTGCTGTGAGGGTCTAAACTGCATGCCGATAACAAGCCCGCAAAAGCCGAATAGAAGCGCGACGCTATATATAACCGTCAAGATATTATAGTCGAGCGCAAGCGCAGCCGCGCCGTAAACCACAATACAGCTAAGCGGCAAATACGGACCGAACCGCCTGTAAAGCACATACAACAGCGGCAAGACCGCCGGCAGTATTATAAGCGCAAAGGTAGGGAAAAAGCCCGCCGCCGTCAAAAGAACGGGCACGGAAACGTACAGCAAAACCTCGCGCACGATGTGCGAGGGCTTGGTAGGTATTTTTGCGTTTTCCGTTACTTTTTTCACGACGTAATTATACCATAAAATAAGAGATAAATCAACATCGCCGCGCATGAATATTCGTACGGAAATTGACAATAATAATTATATCGACAAAAATACATTTCACGGGAGTAAAACATGTACGATCTTAAATGCGGACAAAAAAACTGCAAATTCAATCACGGCTACAGCTGCTGCGCAAAGGACATAGCAGTATCGGGCGGCACGCGCTGCACAACGTATGAAGGAAGCGAAAACGGCAATTACAACACCGAGGCCGCCGCGGAATTCACCAAGCCCGACTTTTCGGTAGACACCTGCGTAGCCTGCAACGCGCCCTGCCTGTTCAACCGCTCGGCAAAGTGCATAGCCAACGGCATAACGGTATCCACCGCCGAGGACGGCTCCGCCGAGTGCCTTACGTTCATAAAGAAGTAAGTATGCAAAAAGCAAAAAGCAGCCCGATTGGGCTGTTTTTTTGTTATGTTATTGTCCGCTTGAATCTATGTTCTTTTTCATGAGGACGGCGAGCTTTAGATACTTTTTTACCACCGGCGAATCGGTGCAGCCGCTGTACTCGCGCAGATCGTCAATAAGCTCTTTAAGCTCGTTTTCGTCCTTGTTTTTAACAACGCGCTCGGTGCGAGCTGCGGCGTTCCAGTTCATAAGCGCAATCGATTCCGGGTAGCAGCCGAGAAGCGCCGAGGAATACTCGCAGACAAAATCGTAGTCGCCCTTTGCCATGCGCTTTTCAAAAACCTCAAATATGTACTCGCGCCGCATATCTATAAACGGCTTGTACCAAGAGAGCAGCTTGTCCGCGCCCATAAGCTCAGCTTCGTCGCCTATAAGCATGGAGCCGTAAAACTCGCACGCGTCCTTATAAACTTGCTCGGTATGCAACATGCTGAAAAGCTTGTCGTCATATTCCTCGTCCACAGGCTCGTTGGTGGCGTTTAGATAAAAGTAGTAGGTAAACCACAGCGGCGCGAGCTCCTTAAAAAGATTACATACGCAATACACCGCCGCATACAGCGACAATCCGTCAATAGGCGCTCTGTCGTCCTCGGGTATGACGCCGGACAGCACAAGCTTGTCGAACAGCGGCGATCCGTAATCGTACTTGATAAAGTATTTACCTCTGCGCTCGTACCACCTGCCGCCGCCGGGCAAAACGTCGCTACTTGCCGCGGTGTGAACAAACTCCGGCTTGTCTTTAGCATAATCGGGGTGACGCTCGGGCTCTATCAAAAAGCAGCAGCCGTACTCAAACAGCGTGTTACAGGGCTTAGCCACATACTCGGGATAAATAGCGCACGCAAAGCAATAGAGGTTGTACAAAAGCTCCCTTTTCAGCTCGTACTTTAGGTCGCTGTCGCCCACACGCTCAAACGTCGGCTCAAACAGTTCTTTTATCGTCTGAATAATTTCCATGTAATCTCTACTCCTCGTCCTCGTCTATCCAATATGTGTATCCGACGCCTCTCGTAAGCCCAAGCTTGTTCTGTAACGCCATGCTTGCCGTGTTGTCGGTGTACACGTCGCACTTAGGGACTCGCCCGAATGTCATCACGTACGTCATTAAAAACTTTTCAAGCCGAGCGGCAAGCCCGCGCCGACGGAACGGCTCAAAAACCTCCAGCATGCCCATGCTGCCGTCGCCGTGCCTGCCGATAAAACCGGCGAGCTTTCCGTCTACGATCGCGCCGAAAATCCCCTTGTCACGCATCAGCTTCTCCATGCGCTCCAATGTGTAACCGCTCTCCCCGTTGTGGTACGCGGCAAGCACCGTCCCCGCAAGAGAGGGCGCAAGTCGTTTTATTTCCACAGCGGTATTGACGTCGGGCAGAGGCGGCATGGGGTTGAGATAGGCAAAGGTAAAGCAGCCGTACCTATCCATCTCGGGCGCGCCGAGTAAGCACACGTTGCCATGTATTCCGTATTTTCTGTAGTCCTTGTAATCGCGCTCGTCCTCGAACACGCACTTATACCACGACCCCGAACGTATCACCGACGCGTGAGGCTCGTCTACTACAACCTCGGCGTTTTCAAACCGCACCGTGTCTTCTATTACCGCGCGCTCAACTATATACTTGTCGCTGTCAAGCAGTTTCATAACAAAACAAGTGTACTACTGCGCCTTTTTTTTGTCAAGTATAATAAAGCGGCGCGGAGCGCCTTAGATAATAGATAAGAAATAATAGATAATAGATAATAAAAAGGTGGCTCAGCCGAACCACCTTTCATTCTGAATTCTTAATTTTATTTCTTGCCCGCCATGGCCTTTAACAGCTTGTTGAGCGCATCGTTAATACGCTTTTGCGTTTCGGGCGTTTTGTTCTCGGGCTTGGAGCGTTCCCTTTGAATTTGCATGGCAACCTCGCGAACGGTTTCCCTGGGCGCGCCCTCCGCCGCAATCTTATCTATCTGTGCGATAACTGCATCCAAAGACGACCCGCCTACCGGCTGTGCGGCTTGAGCCTGTTGCTGCGCCTGCGCCTGCGCTTGAGCTTGCGCCTGTGCCTGTGCTTGGGCTTGAGCGGCGGCTTGCTGCGCGCGAGCCTGCGCCATAGCTTCCTCGCGGGCTCTGCGACGGATTTCCTCCTCGCTCTCCTGCTGCATATTTGTTACCATAGGCTCGCCGTACGCCGCCTGTTGTCCGTAACCGCCCTGCGCGCCGCCGTAAACAGGTTCGACTTGCGGCTCGTACGCCTGCTGAGCGCCGCCGTACACGGGCTCGACTTGCGGTTCGTAGGCTGCATGCGGTTCATAAGCCTGTTGCTGCGGCTGAGCTTGCTGGGCATATGCGGCTTGCGCGGCGTGCTGATCTTGCGCCGGCGCAGAACCGTCGCCGTCCAAGACCGCGACAAACTTTCCGTAAGTCTTAATCGCTCCGCCGTACGACGCCTTACCTATGATGCCGCCAATGGCGGTGAGCGCTCCGCCCAAAACGAGTATAAACGTAGGCACCGCATACCACGCGATGTCATAGCCATCCGTCTTTGCGTCTTTAACCATAGCGGCAAGCGGCACGGCAAAGTATGCAATCAGCGCGCAAATAAGTGTGGCGGCAAGGGTAACAAGCCAAATCTTGGACACCATGGAGCGCTCATACGGCTCGTCCACGCACACAGACTGTGTGACAAGCGTGGAGGGTTTTGCGCCGCTTACGCGCGCGTTTTTGTACAAGGTTTTAACGGAAGCGGGCATGGCCTTCATTTGCACCAGCGCTGTATTGGGCTTTTGCACGGCGCGCTTCATGTTGCCTTTAATCAATCTGAAGTTGCCCAAAGCAAGCCCCAAAATCATCGGAATCAAAAACGCAAGTACAACAACAACCATGAGCAATATCAACCATGTTTCGGCCGACAGCTTCAATTGTTCGGTGAATAACTTGTTTACAAAGTCCAGCATAATGCTCTCCTTTTTTGTGCGATGCCGCCCAAAAGGCAGCTATGCATATAAATTATCTATTATAGTGTAACATACCGAAACAAAAAAATCCATAGTTTTTCAAAAGTTTTTGCTAAAATTTAAAAAAACATTTTACGGCTCTATCAGCTCCCCCGACAAAAAGGAGTACAGCACCGCTTTTTTCACCTTGTACGGCGTGGTACGCTCCACCGCTTCGGTGTAGAGCATCAGCTGTTTTCGGTAGGCTTCGTTCTTTAAACTACCCGGGTCGCCCGTTTTGTAGTCTACGATTATCGCAGAGTTATCCTTGTTAACAATCAAAAGGTCAATAACACCCTGAACAAGCAGCTCGCCCTCCGTCTTATCCTTGTACACCAGCCCTGCCGGCAGGCTTACTATAAAGTACCGCTCCTTCGCAGTAAACAGACTGTCTTTTGTAAGCTCGTGCATGACCTCCGCCGCCCTTATTATTTGACGTTCGTCCACGAGGTTAAAGTTTTCGCAATCGCTCCGCAGCATATCCATATCCGGCGAAGTAAAATCTACTTTTTCCATCGCGCGGTGGTACGCCGTGCCGCGAAGCAGGCTGTCCCCGCCGCCCGTATTGCGCTCGTCGTCTATAAGCACCTTTGCCGTCTCCGTGTAGTCGCCCTCCCACTCGGCATGCGCGACGGCGGTTACGCACGTCTTGACGGGCAGCGCATTTTTCATTCGTTCGGCATTGTAGTCCTCCGCTTGCCTGTGCCTGTCCGCCACTGCGGCTGCGACGTCGGCGTCTAACGGATAGTCTTTGGGTCCGTCGCCTATCTCCATGTGTTCTACGTCGTTTGCGCTCGGTGTGAGATGCGCCAAAAAGTGCATCATGCAACTGCTTGTATCGGCAGAAACCGCTTTTTTTGTTTTGCCTGCCTTAAGCTCCTCCTTGCTCGGTATAAACGCCTTGTTGTCGCCGCACACAATCAGCTTGTACTTTGCTCTGGTGAGCGCTACGTAAAAAAGCCGCATCTCCTCCGACCTGAGACGGTCCAAATAGGCGAGATTTTCCGCCATCCAGGGCGCCGTTTTCAATAGTCGGCGAGAGGAATCGGGAATCCTGACAAACACGCCGTTTTCCGACGTGATTACTCGCCTGTCCTTGTCATTGTCCGAAAAGCATACGTCGGTGTTTGCCACAATCGCAAGGTCGTATTCAAGCCCCTTAGACGCGTGCATGGTTGTTATGACAACCGCGTCACCGCCGCCCGAGGAGGTCAGCTCTATATCGCTGTTGTCGTAGTACGATAAAAAGGCGTGCATGTCGCATTCGCGTTCGGCGGCAAACCGTATTAGCGAATCGACGACCTCTGCGCTTTGCTTTTGCTCGTACACGTGCTGAAAGTAATCTATCCTCGAGGTTATGTATCCCAGCACGTCCGCACAATCGTGGTTTTGCGCGTATTCCATAACGCTGTCGCGCGCCGATAAAAACGCGTCCACCTTTTGCTTAAGCGCGCCGTCGTACGCTTTGACCTTTTGCCAAAACGCGTACTTTTCGTCGTTTAACGGCAATATGTGCGCGGCGCGGCAGTTCTTATCCCCCACCGCCGCAATCTCCAAAAGCTCGGCGTCGGAAAAACCGCCCATGGACGAGCGCATGGCGGTGTACAGCGCCACGTCGTCCAGCCTGTTGTCCGCGCAACGCAAAATGTCCATAAGCGCCACAACCTCGGGGAAGGTCTTTGCTTTGTTCTTTCGTTCTATGCAGTACGGGACGTCGCGCTTGTCCAGCTCCTTGCAAAGCGCCGTGCAAAACTGAGTTTTAACAGAACGCACAAGCACCGCTATCTTCTTTATCTTAAGCTCGTAGTCATTTAATACAGGCGTCGAATCCCGCTCTTCCGGCGTAGCCGTGAGCGGCGCGATTGTGTCTTTAACACCCTTTTGTTCGAGCTTGTTTTTTACATATTTGACTATACAGTCGGCGACAAGCTCCGCCTGAAGGTTTACTTCGTCCGCGGCTGCGGCATTCACCACAGAATAGCCTATTCTTTTCCCTTCGGGCTTTTCGGGCGAAGCCGCGTCAGTGTCGCCCACGGCGTAATAGACTGCGTCGCCGCTGTCGATGCTTTTGTTGCCCCACACCAGTTTTTGCGTGCCGTCCGAATAGTCCACGCCGCCGATATCCTCGGTCATGACGCCGGAAAACACGCCGTTGACAAAGTCTATAACCTCTTTTGACGAGCGGAAATTTTCGGTCAGCGAGATGCGCTTATACTTGTTGCTTTGTATGGCGTTTTTAAAATGCTCGGGCGAGCAGCGGCGAAATCCGTAAATGGATTGCTTTATGTCGCCCACTACAAACATCTCCGCGCCGGCAAGGCGCAGCTTTTCCGCTATAGCGGACTGCAGCGGATTGACGTCCTGAAACTCGTCGATAAACACGTACTTAATGTTGTCCGCTATCTCACGGAGGCAGTCCTCGTCGCAAAGCACCTTGTATGCGCCGTGCTCGAGGTCGGAGTAGTCTATCTTGCCGAGCGCTTTTTTTCTGTCGACGTATCTGTGATAGGCGTCCTCTGCTACCTTGCGAAGCGCGAGCGAGTACAGATAGCTTTCCTGCTGCTTTGCCGCGGTCGCCTCGCCCTTTAACTGTAAAAATTTTCTGCATTCATCCTTAAACGCTTTAAAATCCGCGTTGAGCTCCGTCTTTTGCCCGACTACGGATATGGGCGCGGGATCGCGGCTCGGATAGTACGCCGCATTGGAAAACTTGTCTATTCTGCCGTCCAAAAAATCTTCCGTCTCGTCCAAGCTTCTTGCTTGAGCTTTAAGCCCGATTTCGTCAAGCATAAGCCTAAGCTCATCCCTGCGCCTTAATAGCCTATTGCGCCGAACATCTACCGCCCTGTCAAGGTCGGCAAAATACGCGCTGTCCGTACGGCTGTCGTTTAGGTACGCTATAGGGTCGGGCATGGTGAGCGCAAACTCCAATATGCCGACAACCGTGTCGATAACGGCGTCGTCGCTTCGCCTTGTACACAGCATGTCGTACATTGTCATAAAATGCAGATCGCCCCCGTTCCACGCCGCGTCCACCGCCTCCGTCACGGCGCGCTTTTTTATGGCGTCCGCCTCGCCCTCGTCGCAGACGGCAGCGGACGGATCCAGCCCGGCAGCGTAAAAGTACATTCGTATAAGCCGCTGACAATAGCTGTGCAGCGTCCCCATATTGGCGGAAGGAAGCGCCTCCAACGCCGCGGACACGACACCCGAAAGCTGCTCGTCGCCGCCAAGCTCGTACAGCTTTTCGGTCAGCTTGCGGCGCATATCGGCGGCGGAGGCACGGGTAAACGTGACTATAAGCATCTGCTCGATGGGTACGCCCTTTTTAAGCTTTTCTATTATGCGCGCTATCATGACGGTGGTTTTGCCGCTGCCGGCGCCTGCGGATACTATGATATTGCCGTCGTCGTAAATAGCGGCGCGGCGCTCGTTGTGGTCGTGAGGCAGTGCCTGTTTATTCTGTTCCATGCTATTCCCCCTCCGCTTCCTCTTTTATGCCGCCGTAGTCAAACGCGCGCACCTCGCCGCCGCCGCAAATGCCGACATACGGACAAAAATCGCACGCTTTTTTTACCGGCGAGCGCAAGATGTATCCCTCGCAAATCTCGTCTACCGCGACGTCGGCATTGATCTTGCATTGGGTAATAAGATCGTCCATATCGCTCCTTTCCACCGGCATGTTAGACCTGGTGGAAAAATACGTGCCTTTTTTATCGGTGGTTTTGACGCAGCCGGAAAGCACGTCCGACTGTAAATCTTCCTCCTGCAGGTCAATATCGTACTCGCGGACGACGTCCACGTCCTTAATCACGCGGCCGGAGAGGGATTTGTCCGGCTTTTCGGTGTAATACTTGCCGGCGGCGCGCACGTAGAACATGCCCGTGACGTCGTACGGCTTGTCCGCGTGTTTTAGAGCGTAGGCGTACAGCGGAAGCTGCATATCGGTGCCGTCCAAACATTCCTTTAGGCTGAACGTCTTGTTGCCGGTCTTGTAGTCTATCACTCGGGCGCGGGAGTCAATCACGTCAAAGCGGTCTATCTTGCCCTCAAACCGCAACCTGCGGCTATTGCCGAGCGCGATATCGGGCGCGGCTTTATTCGTTTTTTTGCCGAACTCAAACTCGCGCTCCGCCACCTTGTACTCGCCCTTTTTGATAATCCGCACGTTTTCCTCGGCGTAGTCCTTTGCGTCGCCCAGTATTCGGCTGTACGTAGCCGGGTCGAGCTTGATTTTCTTTTCGTCCAGCACTTCGTCAAGCAAGCTTTTTACCGCCGCATCCGAACAGTCGTACGGTTCCGCATCTAAAAGCTTGTTCATAAACTCGTGAATGACCGTGCCGAAGTCGGGCGCGCCAAAGCCGCTCTTCCGTTCCGAAAGGCTGACGCTGTATTGCAAAAACCTGTAGTACGGGCACCTGAACCAGCTTGAAATTTCGCTGACCGATATCGAGCCCTTTCGTTTAATATCGATTTTGTCTTGGAACTCCGCGTACACCGCAGAGCTCTTTACGGTGGCGCTGTCCACCGAATTTGCGCTGAGAGACAGCTTGCGCGCCACCAGTTCGCGCGCGGCGGCAGGCGTGGACGCGTGCTTTGCCACAACTTCCGCGTCCTTTGTTATGTACAGCTCTGCAAGCTCGTCGTCGTACTCGTGCATGTTTATGTCGTGCGCAAGCTCGCGAAGTATTGCCGCCGGCTTGGCGTCCCCTGCAGAGCAATAGGATATATAGACGTCACCCGCGTTTACGACAACCGCCTTAAGCTCCTCGCGGCTTCTTTTGTTGCGCTGCTTGACGGTGGGCTCCACCACGCCGCCCATCATGTTGAGCTCCACGTCGGAGATAAGACCCGTATCGGCGACGGCAATCGGCATTACGCCCTCGTTAAAGTCGGTTATAAACAGCTTTTTTACCGCTGTCATGCGCAAGGCGCTCGGCATAGTCACCGTAACGCAGTCGGTTTCACGCGGAACGGTGTTTACGTTTACGGCGCGCGACGCGGAGAAAAACGCCTTTGCGTCAATATCGAAGTCGCCGGAGCTGTATCTTTCCAACAGCTCCACAAGATTCAATATGGGCGTCACCCCGTCCGTGCCGCCCATGGCTTGGGCGGTGTCCGCAAATTTATAAAATTCAAGCACGCTTTTTACCGCCGAGTTAAAGTCAGAGCGCATAAACGCATTCAGTCCATCCAGCACGCGTTTTGCCGAAGCCGCGCCGCATTTAAACTCGTAGTCCTGCGGCACAAGCGTAAGCGCCTTCCCTCTTACGTCGTTTAACAGTATTTCCGCGTCGAACACGTCGCACCCTATATACGGGTTTTTGGCAAGCGCCACAAGCACGTCGCAGTCTATCGCATTGCGCCTTTTGTATGTGGAATGCAGCTTGTAAATATTGTCCAAGGCAACAAGCGGCGGAGTGAAATACAGCGGCTTGCTCTCGTCCGTGTACGTGGGGATTAGGTATTCGTTAAGTATGCGGTTCAGCGCGCGCCTGTCGTCACACACAACGGCAACGTCCTCGTATCTGCCGCCGCGGTACACGTAGTCGCGTATTTGCGCGGCGACGTGCTTGTACTCGCTTATCTTGTCTGGCGCGCCGAATAGGTCAATATTCGCTCGCTTGGTTTCGGGAGGCGGCGCGTCATACAGCACAAACGATTTGGCGTGATCGGAGATGACGGCAAACAAGCGCGTTATCAGCTTGGTTATGTCGGCATACCCTATCGCATAAAAGTGCGTATTTTTTATAAGCTCACAGTCCGCGCTTTGCATTAGCGCAATCAGTCTGTCGGGAGAATCCTTGTACTCGCCCTTGATTATGTCGTACTCCTTTTTTATGCGCGCAAGGTCGTCCAGCTTGATCTTAGCGGAGCCCGTCGCCTTTATATCCTCTATCTGCACGTCGGACGAGGCTATCTGCTGCATGGTCATATACACCGCACGCGCAAAATCGTCAAACAGCGCCGCACGCGCGTAGTAACGTAAGTCCTTTTGCGCGGCGGAAATCGCGCGCGACATTATCATTATTCCGCCCTCTTGCGGCAGCGTTTTTGCCGTGGGGTTGACCCTGCGCGACAGCCTTGACAGCGTTAACACCTCCAGATCCAACGCGCCCTTTCCGCCGCAAAACAGCGCCTGCTCCACCGTCTGCGTATATCGGTCGGGACAGAGCACTATGTGATACTCTTCGGGCGAAAACTCGTGCGCGTTGAGCTCCGTTACAAGCGCATCAAGCGCCATAGGATAGCTGTCGAATACACTTCGCTTAATGTTGTTTTTCATGTCGATATTATATATCCGATTTAGCCAAAAATCAAGTAGCTATGGATAATCGGTTGCCAAACCCACCCAAATATGGTACAATAATTCATATTAAACGCTGAATTTACGGTGGACTATGAAAAACTCGGCAAAAAAATTATTATGTTCCATGCTTGCCGCCGCCTCGGCGCTGTCCGTTGTGGCGTGCAGTCAAGAGGTGCCGGAATCGTCATTTGACAATCCGCTGCCATGGCATGTGTCCGAAGCCTCGTACGAAAAGCTCGATTATTCCGTTGCCGTGTACAACACGGAAAAAGGCGTCACTGACGACAAGCGCGTGGTTATTGGCGACGGCACGCTTTCCTTTACGCTGGAGGAGGGCAAGCAAAACGGCTACACAATGCTAAGCATGGACTTTTCCGTCACCTACCGTAAAGATGACGCCGCAGGCATTGACAAGGGCCTTACCGACAAAATCAGCTCCACTGTGTATTTCGAGCCCAACAGCCTTAACGCAAGCTCCATGGAAAAGAAGGTCGTGCTTGCGGACCGCGAGAATAGAACCAATCTTTCGTACAACTTATCGGCGGATTACTTCGGCACGCACAAGGCGACGTTTTTATACACAAAGCAGACCGGCGCCAAAGAAAAGACGCATTCCCTGCCTCGTGACGCCGTGCGCGACAACGAGATGATGTTTTTCCTCGCGAGGGCGCAGGAAATAAGCAAAAGCTCGTCCACCAACTTTAAGATGGTAAACCTATACGACACCTTCCTCGCCGGCGAGCTTAAAGAATACCGCATGGTCCTAAACGGCACCGCGGAGAGCAAGCTGGATATTGGCGACTTTGTAAAGGACTTCGGCATAGAGGCGGTAACGGACGAAGATAAAACCACATATCCCGTCACCTGCGTAACGACTTCGCTTGCCATCAACGACGAAAAGCGCGGTCCTTCGTACACCGTTATGTATGCCAAGGACGCATTTACGCAAGGCGAAGAGGCGCACAAAAAAATCCCGGTAAAAATAGAATACAGCTCCTACAACGGCGCCAATCCTTACCGCATGACCACGTACACGCTGCGCGCATGTTCGTTTACAAAGTGACCGAATGAAAGGACTTATTGTAGTAAACGCATACGCACCCACCACCGATACGCGCCAGGTGGTGCGCATGCGTGAGGAATTACTTAAGTTGGGCGTCACGACCGACGCCGTTTTAAACGATATGTTTTTTGCGCGCGTACTTTCGGGCGAGATAGCGGATTTTTCACGCGGCTATGATTTTTGTCTTTATTTGGATAAGGACAAGTACGCTTCTCGCGCGCTGAGTAAGTATATACGGCTTTTCAATTCCGCGGACGCAATAGAGCGCTGCGACGACAAAATGACCACTCACCTGCTGCTTGACGGAAGCGGAATTCCCATGCCGGACACCGTTGCGGGGCTTTTGTGCTACGATAAAACCGCGGAGATAAAGGACGAGTCGGTAAACAAAATTGCAGACGCTTTGGGGCTGCCCGTCGTCGTAAAGCAGGCTTACGGATCCATGGGCACGGGCGTCTTCAAAGCGGATACGGCGGAACAGTTAAAATCGCTTATGGAGCGGTTTAAGTGCGAACCGCACCTTTTTCAGCGATATATAGCGTCCTCCAAAGGCAGGGATTTGCGCGTAATTGTTGTGGGAGGCAAAGTGCTCGGCGGCATTCAAAGGCGGTCAAACAACGATTTCCGCTCCAACATTGGCTTAGGCGGAAGCGCAAAAAAAGCGGACGTGCCGGACGAGGTAAAGTCCTATGCGCTTACGGCGGCAAAGGTACTGGGGCTTGACTACTGCGGCATAGACTTTTTGTACGGCGAAAAATTTCTTTTGTGCGAGGTAAATTCCAACGCGTTTTTCGACGCGTTTGAGCATGCTACCGAGATTAACGTCGCAGCCGCGTACGCAAGGCACATAGTCCAAACAATTGACAAAGAAAGAAAACGGTGATATAATGGTTAATCATGAATAATGGAAGTTACGAAAAAAGTATATTGGATTATCTGTTGCCGCTACTCGAAAACGACGGAGAATTCGACAGCGCGGAAAGCTCGGAGGCTCTTAACGCCGCACGGCAGATAAGGGCGCTTATCGACGAGATTCCCGGCGGGTTTGTGATATACCACGCCGACAAAAGCGAAAAAATTGTATACGCCAACAAGGCTTTGCTGGATATTTTTGCGTGCAAAACCTATTCGGAATTTATCAAGCTCACGGGCGGCACATTCCGCGGACTCGTTCACCCGGACGACCTCGACAGAGTGGAAGACGAAATTCTCGCGCAAATATCCGAGGGCGACGATAAGCTCGATTATGTGGAATATCGCATAACGCGAAAAGACGGCGTTATGCGCTGGGTGGAGGATTACGGCCACTATGTGCCCGGCAACAACGGCGACAATTTCTTTTACGTGTTTATAACCGACGCGACCGAAAAGATTACCAAACAGCTTTTGGAGCGCGCAACCCTTTTAAATGACCAAAAGGAAAAGGAACAGAGACTGCAAAGTCTTATAGAGGAATACGACAAAGAGCGCACGCTCATTCGCCAAGAGGACCTGCAGCGGCTCAAGGTAATAGAGGGGCTCAGCATGAACTACGATTCTATTATCTATGCCGACCTCGATCAAAACCTTGCCCTGCCCTACCGCCTTTCCACTCGGCTTGTAAGCCTTTTCACAAAACGGTTTGAAGAGCGCGAACTCACTTGGGTTTTTGACGAATATATAAAGCGCTGGGTACACCCCGACGACCGCGAGGACATGGCGGCCAAGCTCGCTTTCGATTATATCCGCAACGAGCTCAGCGAAAACAAGACGTACAACATAAACTACCGTTGCGTCATCAACGGCAAAACGCTGTATTACCAAATGCTTCTTGCAGGCGTCGGCTCGGAGGAAGGCGAAGACGGCGTACACCAGATAGTTATAGGCTGCAGAGTCACCGACGACGAGGTCCAGCAGGAGCTTAAGCATAAGCAGCTGCTTGAGGACGCGCTGGAAAAGGCGAAAATCGCGGACATTGCAAAAAACACCTTTCTCTCCAACATGTCGCACGATATGCGCACGCCGCTAAACGCCATTTTCGGTTATCTTCAGCTTGCGCGCAAGATGGCGGAAAACGACGCGGTGCAAACATACCTCGACAAAATAGAATTCGCAGGCAAAGAGATACTCGACATGGTGGAAAAGGTTCTGGAGATTACATATTCCGAATCGCAGGACTACACCTTAAACGAACAGCCGTTCAATATCTTAGACGTACTGAATCACGAGATAGAAAAAGTAAGCCCGCGCGCCAAAAAGAAAGACGTTTCTATAGCCGTCCACACCGACATGCTTGCAAATGCGGACGTCATGGGCGACAAGGACAAGCTTGCTCAGGTGCTTAACAACCTTGTGGACAACGCCGTCAAGTACAACAAAAAAGGCGGCAAGGTGGATATAACCGTAATGCAAAAGGTCAACCTGCCCGAGTTTACTTCCACCTTCACATTTGAAGTAAAGGACAACGGCGTAGGCATTTCCGAGGAAGCAATCGGACATATATTCGACCCGTTTGTCCGCGAGCATAACACCACACTGAGCGGCGAATACGGCACAGGCCTCGGTCTTACCATCACAAAGCGCCTTGTGCAGGCAATGAACGGCACAATCCATGTGGATAGCAAGCTAGGCACGGGCACCACCTTTACCGTGTCTATCTCGCTTTTGCCGTACATGCCCGAGCTCGACCCCATCTTGGGCGACGAGGAGCCCAATATAGAGGGCATGAAAATCCTTATCGTGGAGGACAACGAGATAAACCTCGAGATAGAGACGGAAATCCTCGAGGACTTCGGCTTTAATATCGACAGCGCGGAAAACGGTCAGATAGCCGTTGACAAGGTTAAAGCCGCCAAAAAAGGCGATTACGACCTGGTGCTTATGGACATACAGATGCCGGTCATGGACGGCAGGACGGCGGCGCGCGAAATCCGCAAGCTCAATCATCCCCTGTCCACAATACCTATTATCGCGCTTTCCGCCAACGCGTTCGAGAGCGACCGCATTGCGTCACTTGAGGCGGGCATGGACGCGCACATCAATAAGCCGCTGGACGTAGACGTGCTTATACAGGCAATCCACTCCGCCTTCACCACTCGCAAAAAGAGATAGAAAAACAAAAATGGCAGACCAAACGGTTTGCCTTTTTTCGTATAATAAATTACCCTGCGATAAATTGAAATTTAGCGGGGAGCCCCCGCGGGCATACGGTAGGCTTTTCTTCAAATCCGTCTTTATTTATTCTTTTAGGCTGTACTACAAATTGAAATTTATCACCCTGTCCGTTTGTCATTCTGAGCGAAGCGAAGAATCTCATCTTTAATGGCGCAACCGAACCCGGTACTAAAAAAATGTTGAGATTCTTCACTGCGCGCTGACGCGCTTGTTCAGAATAACCTGCGGTTGCTTCGTAGGACAAAACCGACTCTCCGTTAAATTATAATTTACATCTTTTACAGGCGTTTCTTTTTGTACCTATAACCGAATACGGCCAAAACGACACCGCCTACCGCAACCGTCACGGAAATCGCAGATATCCCGACGGCTGTCATAGTTTTGCTTGTATCTTTAAAATCGGCTAAGACTTTGTCCAATGGCATATAATTGACGCCGTTGTATTCAAGCGAGTAAATGCGGTTAGAACTGCCCGCTCGGTAATCGTATGTAATTTTTATCTTTTCACCGACGCGTAGGATTTTAAATAGCTCTCTGTTTGTGTTCTCGTACGATATGCCCGACGTCTCAAAGTATCTGTCATCGTCGAGCCAAATCCTCAAATACGACCCGGAGTCTGCGAAAATAAAATCCACCCAATCGGAATCGTGTTGTTTAAACTTTTTGATAGTTCCGGTGGTTTCCTTTAAGTTTTTCGGTTGACGGTAAGAAGTAATGCAAATCACGCCGAATATCACTGTCAAAATTACCACCACGCTTACCAACACAATGATGGCGGCGAATTTATTTTTCATTTGCTTTTTTACTAAGCCGGTTCCGTTCAGCATACTATCCCTTTAATCCTATAAAACCCGATTTTGTTATCTATCCGTTTTTTATCATATTACGCGTACGGATCGTACGGTAAACGATAATCACCCGTAATTTCACCGGTAACAGTACTGTAGTACAGAGGATATCTTACATTGCCTTGCGTAAGAAACACGTGGTTGTATTTATCTAAATTGCTTAAATAATTGTCGCCGCCGTCATTCGCCCAAAAGCCCTGTGTTTGTCTGGAGCTTAGC
Organism: Clostridiales bacterium; assembly: GCA_022508365.1. Lineage (GTDB taxonomy): Bacteria > Bacillota > Clostridia > Christensenellales > Pumilibacteraceae > Anaerocaecibacter. Next base: position 17,812 of record JAFLVH010000008.1, read on the forward strand.
ATAAACAATTGTGTTCCTATAATGGCACTGTCAAACACAGCCGTTTTATCGGACTGGGATTTATTATTTGCATCCCAACCGCAGTCTGTAAATGTATACGTGGTATCTATATCGTACACCGCGCCCGATTGGTCTATCCAGGCGGCGTTAAACGTCCTTCCGTTGCTGTCGTACGCACGCGACCAAGCCCACAACGCCCAATCACCGTATACTTTGGATTCGATAGGCGTACTGTACAGTGGCGCAGCGGCGTTTGTTGTGCCTTCCTCTTCCTCGTCGTGGTCGTACCGTAAATAGTGAATGTACACATGACCGGGCAGGGAAATTGTAGATAGGCTTTGAAGATAGGCATTATAGCGTTCGTTCATCTCTTCTTGAGTGAGCCAGCTTGCCGTCAGCGTAATATTGTCCGTCACCACGGTAGTGCTTGCGTACTTAATATCGTTTTCATACCAACCAATAAAATACTTGCCGTTTGCCGACGGTACTCTGTAATCACCCAACGGGTCGCCCTTGCCCACCTTTTTTGTGGCAAACACTGTGCTTCCGTCCATAAAGGTGACGGTTACTTCCACCACCCAAACGGCGTATACGATTGTATTCTTATCGAACACCGTTGCCGAAGTGACCGCTTCGCCCGAGCCGTCCGATTTAAAGTTGAATCCCTTAAACACGTATCCTTCGCGCGTGGGCGTTTCGTTCAACGCAATATGTCCGTCCTCGTCCGTGGTGCGCGTGATTGTGTTATCCGCACCGAACTTTCCGCCGTTGCCGCTAATAGTTATTGTGTATGGCGCTTGTGGCGGCGGATTTTCCGCGTCGGGATCGTCGGGCAAAACGGGATTTTCGGGCTTGCTCCCCTTTTTACAATAGTACATAACCTCGTTGCCGGGTACTACTATCGGCTTGTCGATATAGTCGCTGTACGTTGTAACTACCGAGCTGTCTATGCGCAGCACGCCGTCGCCTTCTTTTTCGCCGCGGTAAAGTATGGTGCAGGTATCGAGCACGCTGAACGAGCCCTCCAGCGTCATGGTGAATTTGTCGCCCGTGAATATTACGTTGCCGTTAAAATTCGTTTCGTTTATCGCCACGTCTTTAAAGCACCATACAACGGCGGTGCCGGTAAGCGTCAGGTAATCCTCGTCGTCGTATTCTTCCGCTTCCGCGTCGTACGCGTAAAAGGTTTCGGACTTGGTATCGGGCGTGTTGGGCTTGTTTCCGATAGGCGCGTCCACATTGCCGCAGCCGGCAAACATAATCATACAGCCTGCCGCAATGTATATAGCCGTCATCACAGATAAAAACTTTTTAAACATTCCCATTCTCCTTAATTTGTCTTAAATTGAACGCGCTCCGCATTGTCCACTTCGGAAAACGCAAGGCGCAAAAACATTTGCATATACTCTTCGTCGGCGATTGACGCTGTGCCGTACGGCGCGACGTCAATAAAGTATTCGTACTTGCCTATGGTGTAATACACGCACATTATGGCCGTCAGCCCCATATTCACCTTGTACTTGTATTCTACATTGTCGTAACTGACCGATTGGTCACAGCCGTAGTACGCGCTTTTATCCAGGACGGACAGCGCGTTCTTTTTTGCGGTGGTAAGCGTAAACCCGTATACGTACGGCACGTCGTTCACCTTAGCGCCGTACATCTTGGTTTCCACTGTGTACCCTACGTGATTTTCTCCCGCGTTGTCGCCCATATACATTTTGTAAAATACGGCGGACGCGTCATACATATAATCCAAATTGAACAGTGTTACATCGGTATCGGCAAGGATCTCTTCCACCGTAACGCTGTCGTTGTATACGTTGTATTGCGGCGCGGACTGGCCGCCGCTCGGCACGGTTTTATCGCTCAGCGTAATGGGCAGCACAATTGCAAGCGCAACCGCCGCCGCAGACAAAGTGGGCAAAGCGACCTTTAAAAGCCACGAACTCGCACTTCGCTTTTTTTCGGGCTTAGACGGCACGATATTATTTTCACGGCAAAACTCCCCAAAGGTTTTTTCGGGGGTAAACGCAGATTGTAATTCTTGTTTTATCAGCCTGTCTTTTTTCATATTAGCTCCGTACACTATATAGACGTACGAGAAAGCAAAAAAGTCAGTCGGTTTTTAAAATTTTATAAAGTTTTTTTCGGATTTCGCCGAGGTGGTACTTGACGGCGGAAACGGTCATGTCAAGTTCCTCGGCTATCGTTTTTATTTTGCAATCGTAATAGTAAAACATTTCCGCGATTTTAAAGTCCTGTTCGGAAAGAAGCCGCATGGCGTCGTATACAGCCGCTTTGTCAAGTCCGTCGTCTTGTTCGAAAGGGATATCGCCGTCAAGCGGAGCGGTGCGCGCGTTTTTGCGCAAAAAGTCGAGCGCAGTGTTTTTTACAATCGTGTATATAAACGCGCCCGCGTCCTTAATATCGGCGCGGTCAGTGTTTTGCGCGTAGCTTATGATTTTGACGATAGCTTCTGACGCGACGTCCTCGGCGTCCTGCTTGTTCCGCACTATCCACCAGGCTTGACTGCACATAGATTTATAGTAAGCGGAAAATATCGGCTCTATCGCCGAGTTGTCACCGTCGTGTATTTTACGCAGTAAATCGTTAAAGCAGTGTGCCGTCATTTGCCCTCTTTTGTATGCAAAATATTGCGCACTATTAGAATATATTTGCTTTTATGTACTGTCAAGCGATTTGTCTTAACTATTTGTAAATTCTTATTTTATGCCCTTGTTCGGTTAAAGTCCGATTGACCGCCAATAACTCTTAACTCTAAACTCTGAACTCTTAACTAATTTCCAGCGCTGTCGTAACGCTTTATTCCGATATTCCACACAAGCAACCCAAGCGCCATAATGACGACGGCGGCGACCGCGCTGAACAGCACCGCCCACCAAATATTGCTGCCTGTAATCAAGCACTCTATCGGGTAGTACAGCATCAGCCCGAACGGTATCACATAAAACATTATTGACATAAACGCCTTGCCCATGTACTTAAGCGGATACTTGGCGTAGCCTGCAAGGTTGTAAACCGTGTTGAGTATAATCCCCGAGGACTTGATCCAGAACGCAAGCGAGGCAAAAATCAGCTTTATCCCGGTAAACACGAATATGCCGAAAAAGCCGCAGAGTATAAGCGCCATAACTCCGCTGAACGACCACACAATGCCCGACATAGGCCCGAAAATGCACATGATAATAATGCCTACTGCAAACTCGCCTATGCCGTCCCACTTGAACGTTTTTGCTATGTATTGGTACAGCGGATTGAGCGGCCTGGTGAGATAAATATCCAAGTCGCCGTGGCGCACCGCCCAGTAAGCTAGTATCCACAGCTCGTCGGTAAATATATGATCAATCGCCTTGGGTACCAGCGTAAACCCAAAAAGGAATGCAAGCGCGTTAAAAGTCCATATCCCTATCTGCGGCACCGACCCGACAATCAGGTACACTGTGGCAAGCGATATTATCTCGGTAAGCGCAAAGCTTATCATCATTATAAACGAATCGGCTTTGTACGACAATCCGCTGCGTAAACTCATCGACACGTATTTGGGATATAGTTTAAGTTCTTTTATCATATCAACCTCCAAATACGACCACGTGCTTAACAGAAGATTTGTACGCCAAGTGCGCAAGCACGTTTAGTGCGACAATCCACGCAATGGATATTGCAAAGCCTATGAGCATTTCCGCCCAACCGACCTGGCCCAAAAATATCCTTACGGGCAGACTGACAAGCGTGGGGAAGGGCGTGTAGTAAAGCACGCTTTGCGCCCACAACGGAAAGAGCGCAATGGGCACAATTCCGCCTGAAAGGAATGACATCACTATCTGGCTCATACTTGCAACGCCAAACATCGCTTGCGTGCGGAACGCAAGCTGTCCGAAGATAAACCCGAACGTATCAAACATGACTGCGGACAAGACGCATGCCGGCAAAAACAGCAAGATATTGTACCACATTATCCCTTGCAAGCCAAACCCAAACACAACTACCAATGTACCCACAGTCAGTACGGGCACGCCTATTATGATTATGCGCGCCAAAAACGAGCCCATGGCGGTAAAGAAAAGCTGCATGCGGTAGTTTATCGGCTTCATAAGCCGCATGCCGATAAGCCCCCACTTTACGTCCTCGTTTATTTGCCCCATGGTGTCGGAATAAATCGCCTCGCCTACCGCCGCGGACAGTATGACGTACATCAGCATTTGCGGAAATACATATCCGGCTATTTCGGTCTGCGGCGAAAACGAGTATATAGCCCACCACACAAGCCCCATGAGCACCGCGCTTATAAGCGCGCCTACCATCCATAGCGCAATCGCGCCGCGGTACGCCAAAACGGTCTGAAAGCCGGAGCGCATAAATATCAAGTATTTTTTAATCTGCCCCTTGCGCATCGCCGTCCTCGCTCGTTTCGTTTTTGTTTTTCTCGTAAATCTTTTCCACAACCTGTTCTATACCCGTCTCGGAAATCTTGACGTCCGCCACCTCGTAGCGGCCGAAAACATGGTTGAGTAGCTCCCCGGTAGAAAGCTTTGTTCCGTCTATGGTAAACGTAACGCTGTGGCCGCCGTCCTCCGCCGTGTGCTTGGTTACGGCGCCGCCAAAGACAAGCGCCACCGCCTCGCCGTCTATCGGAGTTTTGGCGGTGACCTTGATATCGCGCGTGTCGCCGAACATGTGCTTAACAGCGTCAAGCGAACCGTCAAACAGGACTTTTCCCGCGTCCAAAATGATTACGCGTTCGCAAAGTAGCTCTATATCGCTCATTGCGTGCGTGGTGAGTATCAGCGTGGTGTTATACTGCGTCTTTAGCTTGTTGATAGCGTCCACAAGATTGCGCTTTACCAATACGTCAAGACCGATTGTCGGCTCGTCCAAAAACAGCGTCTTTGGATTGTGCAGCATTGCCGCGGCAAGGTCTGCACGCATGCGCTGACCGAGCGACAGCGTGCGCACAGGCGCGTCCATAAACGGCTTCATATCCAGCAGCTCAATCAGCTCGCCCATCCTGCGCGTGTAATCTTCCTGCGGCACGTCGTAAATGTACTTAAGCAGTTCGTACGTTTCGGTTAGCGGTAGGTCGTACCACAGCTGTGTCTTTTGCCCGAACACGACGCCGATTGTCTTTAGCACGGCGTTTCTCTCTTTTGATTTGTACGGATGCTTACCGTCTATAAGTATCTCTCCGCCGGTAGGCGTCAGTATGCCGCTCATCATCTTTATTGTGGTGGACTTGCCCGCGCCGTTTGCGCCTATGTATCCCACCGCCTCGCCGTCGTCAACGGTAAACGACACGCCGTCCACCGCCTTTACAACGGTGTACTTGCGCGAAAACAGCGATTTAAACATTCCCCATACGCCCTTGCCGCGAATGGGTTTTTTAAAGTGTTTTTCTACATTCTTAAGTTCAATCATGTTGCCCTCACAAAGTTGCGATCATAAATACTTTTACATTACATTTTGTTATTACGTTTTCGGTTGAGCACGTTTATAATAACAAACGCACCGATAAGCACAAGCACGGCGCAAATCACCACAAGGTACATCGTCCACACCTTGACGTCACTGCCGAAAAAGCTAAGCTTTACGTCAAAGCCATCAAGCAGTCCGTTCACTGCCTCTTGCGGTGCGCCATCCGCCGTCATAAGGTTTGCGTAACCGCTCATAAAGTGCGTGCGGAGTAATCCCGTGCAGTACGTTCCCGGCAGGCACATAATGGTGTTTGCCATGCCCGTTGAAAACTGCGAAATAGGATAATACGCGCCGCAGATAAATCCGTACACCGACGACACTATTGTTGACACCGCGCTTATCGCGCCGCTTGAGCTCAAAAAGTAGCACACGACCGAGCTTAGCGCCGTACCGAACAGCACGGTCACAAACACGTCTATCACGACGGACATAGTTTCCCCGGCGGTCATAGCCCAGCCCATGCCTGCTATGTAGCAAAACCCCACAATCATTGCAATGTAGCAAATTGCAAGCGTGACGATTGCGGTGGCAAAGTAGTAACCGAGTACAAGCACGTGTCCCTTTGCCGGTGTTACGGTTATGTCCGCGCGCGACCCGTTTACCTTGTCCGCGACCATGTTCATGTTGGCGACAAACGCGACTGTCACACAGCACACCGCGAGTACTGACGAAACCTCATACGACGCGACCGTGCCGTTTACCGTTTTTGCCGCAAGCGTTATGCCCTGAAACATGCTGTCAAAGGTCTGCAAAAACACGCGGTGCAAAAACAGCGCGTACAGCATCATTATGATAAGCGGCGCAATCAATGCGCCGATAAGCGTGCCTTTGTCCTTAAAGAACAGCTTTATATTCCTTGCGGTAAACGCCGCTATTTGTTTTATATCCTGCTTAATATTCATGTCATCCTCACAAAAAGTATTTGAAAGCACAGTCGCGCATCAGACGGGCAACAGGTGGCAAGTAGCCGAAGGGAGTGTAGAACCACCTACATGACCGAGGCGACTTGACGCACGTAGCCCGTATCATGCGATGAATGTGCTTTCTAAACCTGTGGCGGCAAGGAACACGTCGTCCATCTTTCCCTTGCTCACCTCGTAGTCTGTGAACAGGTCGGGATACGCCTTGATAAGCTTTGTCGCTTCCGCCGTGTCCTTTACCTCTATTCTATATCCGCCCGCAATTTTTTGCAGAGGCTTGCCGAGTACGGAAAGTTCGTCCTCCGTCTTGTCGTAAAAGGAAATAAAGTCGCCCGTATACTCGTTTTTCAGCTCCACAGGCGTGCCCTTGGCGACAATCTTGCCCGCGTTGAGTATAACAACGTAATCGGCGTCCGCCGCCTCTTCCATGTAGTGCGTTGTCAAAAACACAGTCATGTCGCCGCGGCGGCGCAAGGTTTCTATTACGTTCCACACTGTTTTTCTGGTCTGCGGATCGAGTCCCGTCGTCGGCTCGTCCAGTATGAGGATTTTGGGATTGTGAATGAGCGCTCGCGCAATGTCGCACCGCCGCCGCTGTCCGCCCGACAGCTTGCCCACGGCGCGCTTTTCCAATTCCTTAAGCCCGAGCATTTCGTCTAACTCTTTATATCGCTTTTCAAACTCCGCTCCGAATATGCCGTACAGCGCCGCACGGCTTTTTAGGTTGGTCTTGACGTTAAGCACCTTGTCGAGCGCGGAGGCTTGAAAAACCACGCCGATATCGCTTTTGATAGTGTCAATGTCTTTATCTATGTCGTGCCCGTCCACGGTGACGGCGCCGCCGTCCCGACAGAGCTGACCGCAGATTATGGAAATTGTGGTGGACTTACCTGCGCCGTTAACGCCCAAAAACGCAAACAGCTCGCCGTGCCGCACCTCAAACGAAATATCGTCCACGGCGGTGAGCTCCCCGAATTTTTTTATCAGTCCTTTTATTTCTATTATTGCGTCATGTCCTGTGTCTGCCATACTTTCACCTTTAAAAACCGTCCGATCGATTTTGAATTAGTATACCATTAAATCACGGCAATGGCAAGCGGATTGCGGATTGCTCGCCTATCTAATACCGATACTATAAAAACGTAGACAAACCGTATTTTTCTTAGTACCTGTTTGCCACTACCTAATGGTTAATGCTATCGTCATACTTAACAACCTGTGTGCTTGTCCTTGCTATCAATGCCGACTTGGATTATTATATGCTATCAATGCTAGCAAGTCAAGCATTTTGCTAGCATTGGTGGCATAATTTTGTTGGAGGGAAAAATGATAAAGCTCGATCAAATCAGAATCAAGATACAAGACGCGATAAAGCAAAGCGGAATGACGCAGTCGGAATTAGCTATGCGAATCGGAGTTTGCCACCAGGCAATAGCGCAATATTTATACCAAAACAAAATGCCTGCACTGGATACCTTTGCAAACCTATGTGCCGTGCTTGACCTTGACGCCAACGAGATACTTTGCTTGCCCCGATAATTTTTTTGTAAAGTAAAAGCGGAGTTTTTTCTCCGCTTGTTTTATTTTACTTTTCGGATTTTTTGGAATCGGCTGCTGTTTCGGCGCCGCTTTGCGCATCCGCGGTAGGATGCTTGGACGGACTCGCTCCGCCGATACCCACGACGTGGGAGACAGGCATGGAAAAGGCTATGCCCTGCCCCGCCGTTTTAAGACCTGCCGCGTTGTATACGGCATGCAAGACCGCTTCCTTTATTTCCACCGGGACGAGTATCATGACCAGCTCCTTGTCCGGCTGAATGGAAATATGGAAGAATTCTTCAGCGTCTTTATTGGCGGTGCCTCTGCCGTGAATGACTGTGCCGCCGCGCGCGCCCACATCCTTTGCGGCGCTCATAACTACGTCGGTGAAGCCGGTATTTACTATACATACAATAAGCTCGTGCGTTTGCGTCATATCAGTTCTCCTTGTTTTCCACTGTCATGTTGCGGTTGTTGATTAAAAATCCGAATATGAGTTTTCCGATAACGCCGGACAGCGGAACGGTGTAGGCTATGCCCTTGCCGTTTTTTATCGTGCGAAATTTTTCTTCCAGTGCGTCCAATGCGGCGGGAAGCTTGTTGCCCTGTATCACGCTGAATATGACCGCTTTGTCCGAATCTTTAAAGCCGAACATAGACATCATGGTCGCGTCCGCAGTGCCTTGCCCCATGGCGACAAACTGCATATTCACATCAAACGATTGAATGAGGTCGGCGTAGTATTCGCCCTTAGCGCGCGGAACGGTAGTAATCAAAAGTTCCGGACGGTTGTCGGTAACTGTGCGCCCGGCAACTTCCGCCTCCCTAGCCGCCTTTTGCTTAACCTCGCGTTTGACTCTTCTTATGACGTCCGCGACAGCTTTTTTTGTTCTACGTGATTCAGCCATAACCTTTTACCTTTACCTCTGGGGCATCTACTTAAGTGACGCGCCAAGATTGCGTAGGAAATTTGTGTGATACGAAGGATACACATTGTGGTCGTAGCAGCGCTACGTCCGCAATGTGTAGACGCACGCAGCGCGCAAATTTGTAGCAAGATGGCGCACGAACTTGTGCGGAGTCCACTTACTTATCCCACGCAAAGTTGATTATCTGCTCGTCGTCGGCGGAAAGTATGCGCTTCATGATTATACGGTTGCGCGCCTTGGCCGCCATTATCGCACGGAAACCGAGCGACTGGATTGATATAAGCGGAATCATGGCTACCATCGCCACCACGCCGAACGCAAGGCTCAAAACTTCCGACGGCGAAATAATAGAGCATGCGCCTATCGCAAGCGGAAGAATGAAGCCGCTTGTTAGCGGTCCGCTTGCAACACCGCCCGAGTCAAACGCGATTGCGGTGTACAGCTTGGGCACAAAGAACGACAGCCCGAGCGAAATAAGATAGCCGGGGATAAGATAATACAGCACCGAAAAGCCGTAGATTATGCGTATCATGGAAAGCGCAATCGCAAGCCCGACGCCGAGGCACAGCGCAATAAGCATGGAGCGCTTGGTAACGGCGCCGCCGGTCACTTCCTCTACCTGTTTATTAAGCACGTGTATTGCAGGCTCGGCAAGCACTACTATCATTCCTATAACCAATCCGAACGCGACAAGCACGACGCGGTTTTCGGATAGCAGCTTACCGAGCTTTAAGCCTATAGGCATGAATCCGACCTTGACTGCGGTGAGGAATATAACCAAGCCGACAAAAGTATAAGCAATGCCGATTATTATCTGAACAATCTTTTCCTTGGGAAGCTTAAGAATGGTAAGTTGCAAAACTACGAAAAACGCGACTATAAGCGAAAGCGCAATAACAACCTCTTTGCAGGTTTCAAGCAGAACCATGCCGAAGTTATTCAGCTCGGACGCTACGGTGTATGTAGGTATTACGCTTGACGGATCGAGCTCGCCGTTTGACGCGATGGACAGCACTGTCACCGCAAGTATTGGGCCGATAGAGCAGAGCGCGACAAGACCGAAGCTGTTTTCGTTGCTGTTTTTACCGCCGATTGTCGTGGCTATACCGACGCCGAGCGCCATGATAAACGGCACTGTTATAGGGCCTGTGGTTACGCCGCCCGAATCGAAGCACATCGCCAAAAAGTCGTTTTTACCACTTTCTATAAGAAGCGCGCACAACGCAAACAGCGCCATATAAAAGAACATTAGCATGGCAGACAGGTCTTTTCTGAGCAGTATCTTGAGCACCGCAAGCAGCAAAAACACACCTACGCCCACGCCTACTACCACAATAAGCACCGTGCTGTTCATAACCGAGCTCACCTGCTCGGCAAGCACCGAAAGGTCCGGTTCGGCAACGGTAATCAGAACGCCCATCAAAAAGCACACCGCAAGCAGTACCAAAATCTTTTTAGACTTGGTAAGACCCGAACCGACGTGCTCGCCCATAGGCGTCATGGCGAGGTCTGCACCCAAGTTGAACAAGGCTATGCCAATGATAAGAAACACCGCACCGACGGCAAACGTAGCGACTTCCGTCCCGGTAAAATCGACCAGCGGCGTGGCGGCGAGTATTAACACTATCACCGTCACCGGCAGCACCGATATAAATGATTCTTTAAGTTTCAGCAGTACTTGTTTCATAAATGTATATTAAGTATAACATTTTATGCGCCAAAAGCAAGCTTTTACCCTGCGTCTGTCGACGCAGCGTTTTCTTACTAAAACGCGCATGCATATTGAAATACGGCGTGAATTTGCCCTTGCAAGCAAGCAAATTCACTTGTATTATAACATTAAAAAATCGAATAAGCAACAAAAAACGGTAAGAGTTTTGAGAATTAAGAATGCAGAATGCACAATTAAGAATGAAAAAAAGTCGAGATTCTTCACTGCGCGCTTCGCGCTTGTTCAGAATAACCTTCGGTTGCTTCGTAGGACAAACAAGCTTTATCGATTAATCCTTGTTTTGTCATCCTGAGCTTATGCGAAGGAACTCAACCTTAGTGGCGGTTTCACCGTCTTAACTCTTAACTCTGAACTAACTATTCCTCGCCTTCGCCGTGGTCGTCCTCGTCGAAATCGGGGAACATATCCTTGTCATACGCTATGCCGTTTCTGTCGTAGTAGTCCTTTATCGCGGCGCGGATAGCCTGCTCGGCAAGCACCGAGCAATGCAGCTTGTGCGCGGGCAGACCCTCAAGCGCCTCCACCACAGCCTTGTTGGTCAGCTCAAGCGCCTCCGTGATGGGCTTGCCCTTTATCATCTCGGTCGCCATGGAGGACGACGCAATCGCGCTGCCGCAGCCGAAGGTGTTAAACTTGACGTCCGCAATGATGCCGTCCTTCACCTTGATATATATCTTCATTATGTCGCCGCAACGCGCGTTGCCCACCTCGCCTACGCCGTCCGCGTCATCTAAAGTTCCGACGTTGCGCGGATTGCGAAAGTGATCCATAACCTTTTCACTGTATAATGCCATGATTATTCTCCTAAATTGATTTTTTACAACAAGTGAGGTTTTTTGCCGTTTTCCAAGTCCTGCCATACCGGCGACATGTTGCGCAAATATTCCACAACCTCTTTGACAGATTTTACAATATAGTCGGCGTCTTTTTCGGTGTTGTCCTCCGAAAGGCTTATTCTAAGGCTTCCGTGCGCCACCTCGTGCGGCAGACCCAATGCCAAAAGCACATGCGACGGGTCGAGCGAGCCTGACGTGCACGCCGAGCCGCTTGACGCGCAAATACCCTTGTCGTCCAACAATAGCAACAGACTTTCGCCCTCTATACCCTCAAAGCACATATTGAGTATTGACGGCAAGCGTTTATTAGGGTCGCCGTTCAGCTTGGAATGCGGAATGACGGACAGACCGTTTATTATCTTATCGCGGAGCTTAGACAAATGCGCCGAAGTTTTATCCATATTGCCGCACACGTAGTCGAGCGCCGCCGCCATGGACGCAATACCGGCAATGTTTTCCGTGCCTGCACGCCTGCCCTTTTCCTGCGCGCCGCCCTCGATAAACGTATTCAGCGGCACTCCGCGCCGTACGTACAGCGCGCCCACGCCCTTGGCGCCGTGAAACTTGTGCGCGGATAAACTCAGCATGTCAATGTTCATAGCCTTCACGTCGATGGGCACATGCCCCACCGCCTGCACCGCATCGGTGTGAAACACCACCTTTTTCTCGCGGCAGATTTTTCCTATTTCGGCTATAGGCTGAATGGTGCCTATCTCGTTGTTGGCAAACATTATAGTAACAAGCGCGGTGTCCTCGCGAATGGCGTCCTTTACCTGTTCGGGCGTGACAATGCCGTTTTCGTGCACGTCAAGGTATGTGACCTCAAACCCCTCGCGTGCAAGCTTTTTAAGCGTGTGCAAAACAGCGTGGTGCTCGAACGCAGTGGTAATAATATGCTTTTTGCCGCGCTTAAGTCCGTTTGCCGCCGCAGACCTTATCGCCTGGTTGTCCGCTTCGCTTCCGCCGGAAGTGAAGTAGACTTCTCCTGCGTCGGCGTTTATGTGCGCGGCAATTTTTGCCCGCGCCTCCTCCAAGGCTTCCTTTGCCACCTGCCCCGCCGTGTGCAACGACGACGGGTTGCCGTACACGTTTTTTAAGTACGGCGTCATGGCGGCAATCGCCTCGTCGCACATCGCGGTTGTCGCCGCGTTGTCTACATATATTGTTCTTTGTGTATTTTCCATTAGCGAGTTAATTCCTATGGATTTAGTATGAATTACATTCAAGCGTATTATAAGCCAATGCCGATATATTTGTCAATTGTATTATGCGGTTTTATAAAAAATTTTTCAAAGTAAAAACCCGTCCGATAAGACGGGTTTTTTGTGGGTTGTTGATTAGACGGGAAGAATGCGGAGAATGTGCTTGCTGGTGATCATGAGAATAAGATCGCAAATCCAGATGATCACGCCACCGAAAATACGGATAATTGCTGCTACGATTTTGCCATCCTGAAGTCTCGTAATGATGCCGCAAATCCACGCAGTGATGGGGATAATCGCAAGAATTACGCTGACAATGTAGGCAAGTCCAAAGTAATCGCTTTTTGCCATGGTTCCAACTCCTTTATATTTTTTGTACTTTCATTATACTATGTATATGCCGTACTGTCAAGTATATTTCAAAATTTTCACAGCTTAACAAACATAAAAATTCTCGAATACTATTCTGCGGTTCAAATAAAAGCAAGCCGTCTTGTCAATCGCTTTCTTCGCGTTGCTTTTTGTGCGGACGGACTATAAGGCGCGACGTGGTTTTTATGTATTCGGCGTAATCCGGACGGCGCGCCTTTTGCCGCTTTTCCATGAGCGGAATTGACACCGCGTTAAACAGAATAGTCACCGCAACTGCACCGATGACAAAGTACCAGCAGCTCAAAGCAAAAGGCAGCATTACAAGGTACACGCCCCACCACACCGTTATTTCGCCGAGGTAGTTGGGATGACGGGAGTAGTTCCAAAGCCCCACCCTGCACGATCTTTTTTCCTCCGAGTTTTTACTTTGCGCCAAAAACGCGTGCATCTGCCGGTCCGCAAAAAATTCCAAAGCCGTGCCCAAAAGTATGACAGCCATGCCGATAAGCGACAGTGCGTTCATAGTGTGATTGACTATTTGGAACAGCGGCAGCATGGCGGCAAACACGATAAACGTCGGCATAAAGTGTATTCCGAAAAAGTTGAGGATAAACCAAACAAACGGGCCGTGTTCATCGCGGTATTTTTTGTACCGCCAGTCCTCGTATGAAAAATCCGTGAACACAATCGTCCAGTTTATCGTAAGCCGCAGCGACCAAATGTTGAACACGACTAAGAACAGTATCTGCCATACCGAAAATGCCCTTGCTTCTATAAACAGCCAAACGGATATCACCATGGGCGTGAGCGACCAGTACGCGTCATACACGCTGGAGTTGTGCAAAACAAGCGAAAAGATAAAGGTGACAAGCGTCGCCGCAACGTCAAACACAAACATCCTTAACATTACGTTGTCTATGTAGAAGCACGCGGCATACCCCACACCGTACGCCAACACATAAATCAAAAGTATTATCGATAAATGCGCAAACTTTTTCATGACTGTGTTCCCGAATTTAATTGTAACATATTCAACCACTTTTGCAAACGACTTTTAACGCATAACGGAAACTTTTTATCCTATTGGTTAATTATACAAGCGACTTTGTGATTGCGCTCTGCCCGGAAGAGAAAATTTTTAAAAAATTCCACAAAAAGCCACAAAAATTATTGACAGCAAAAAGTGCGTTGATATAAAATGTGGCTATGGTACAAAAGATGACTATTTGGCAAATAGTACGGCGTGGGGGATTATTACTTTGCGCCGTTTTTTGTTTGACCGGACTGTTAGCTTGTTCGGATACCGATTCGTCCACCCCCACTATTTCCGGTGTTTATGCGGAGAACGTCACGGTGGATTATGACGGCAGAGAGCACACCATTGTTGTTGTTAACGCCCTGTCCACCGACACCATTATTTATTGGACCGACGATACTTCTTATACTGATATTGCGCCGTCTTTTTCCGATGTCGGCGAGCACATTATATACTTTAAAGTCACAAGATCGGGCTGTAAGGACTTTTACTCCTCCGCTACAGTCACAATACTTCCCATCGTTTTAAGCGGAATTTCCGCACAGGACGTTTCCGTCGTGTATGACGGACTGCCGCACACAATAACCGTTACGGGCGCATTGAGCTCGGATTTTATCAGCTATTCTTTGGACGGCATCACCTTTTCGGATCAGCCTCCGTCACTGACCGAGCCCGGCGAATACCAAGTGTTTTACCGCGTGGAGCGGTCGTACGGCGACTACAGATCGTCATGCGTAGTCACTATATACCCGAACGTGTTCGGCAGATACTTCAACCCGTCCTACGGCGTTGTCGTTCTGTCCGAGGACAACGTAATATTTGACGACTTTGACGGAGCGGGCTATATCGTCGGCGACAGATTTAGCGTAACTTATAATACCCTAAGTTATAAGGGCCTGTCTTTTACGCGGCTGGCGGAATCGGATTGCGTGTACAGACTGATTGCCACCGACGCCGAGATGTATTTTGTAGCGCAAGATTCAGGGACAATTAATATTACGTTTTCTGACGGAAACGCCGTCATTCGGATTGACGAGCAAACGCTTCTTTCCGTGCCCAACTACAATTACTGCGAAAGCGGCGAGATAATCGACTATATCGATCTGCGCTTTGAACAGACCTTTGTCATGTTATCGGATGTAACAGACGTTACAGTCACGCTTAGCGCAAGGGACCATAACCAAATAGATTTTGCCGACGTGTACGTTATATATGACGGACTGCCGCACGGCTTTGACATTTCGGATACGGTGATACTTCTCGGTGACAAAATCGAGTTTACGGACGTGGGCAGACACACTGTGACTGCGGTCTTTCTCTCGGATGAGTACCTGCCCTGCATATTAGATATTTCACTGATTATTTTGCCCGACCTTTCGGGAATGTATATCTCTTCTCACCATGTTATACAAATCTCGGGCGAATACTTGTCCTTTGACGGCGAAGAACAACGAGAGCTGTCCGTAGATAACGACGATTGGGCGTACAACGGTATGCCTATATCCGTCACCGACGAGGGAATAGATTACGCCGAAGAAAGCTACACGCAGACCGAAGACCGGGTGCTTATGGTGCGCGTGGAAGAAACGCTGTATTTGGCGACTTTCCGCGACAATGTTGACCAGATAGTGGTAACGTATAACGAGTCTAAACTAACATTTGCAACAGACAGCGATGTGCTTCTGACTATAGCCATAAACAGCGACACCGTTTCCGTCATTATCGGCAGCAAGTTGCTATTCACCTTTTCCGAAATAAACAACTGTTTTATAATCGGCAAGGCTGATCTCAATGCCGACCTTATAATCATAGAATTACGCTCCGAAGAATAACGTGAATTTGCGGAATGGATTTAAAGCAGCTCGCCGAGTGCGCCGTTGAGCTGATTTTTAAACCCCGGTATAACCGTTTTGTTTATTACAATAAAATTATCCGGGCTGCCGTTATAGTACCTTATAAACCCTGCCGCAGGATAGACCGCAAGCGACGTTCCGCCCACTATAAGCATATCGGCGGCCGCTATCGCTTCGATTGCTTTTACAACGGTACGCTCCGGCAAGCCCTCGCCGTACAGAACGACGTCGGGCTTGATCACCCCACCGCACTCGCACCGGGGAACGGACGGGCTTTGCTTCAGCACTTCGTCAAGACCGAATTTCTTTCCGCACCGAATGCACGTGTTGCGGTGCACGGAGCCGTGAAGCTCGTAAACGGTTTGGCTCCCGGCCTTTTGGTGCAAACCGTCAATGTTTTGCGTGACCACTGCCTTTAGCTTGCCCATTCTCTCCCACTCGGCAAGTTTTATGTGCGCAGCGTTGGGTGCTGCGTCCGTATATATCATTTTGTCAAAGTAAAACCTGAAAAACTCGGCGGTGTGAGATGCAAAGAACTCGGCGGACAGCATTGTTTCCGGCGGATACTTGTATTTTTGGTTGTACAGCCCGTCCACGCTCCTAAAGTCCGGAATGCCACTCTCCGTCGACACGCCCGCCCCACCGAAAAACACTATGCTGTTTGCCTTTTCCACTCTTTCTTTATACTCTTCTATCGTCATATCCCACCTCGGAATCCACCGCAAGATTGTTGAGCGAATTTAAACCCGCTCCGTCAAGATTAATTGTTAGTGTACCACGCCTAACGTGTTGTGTCAATACCCGACCAAAAAAGCGAAAAAACCGCAATGCAAATTAACCCACCCGTGAATAACTTTTTTGCGATTGGTAAGAATCATTTCGGAGACAAAAACAAAAAGGAGTATTGCGCGCCAACAGTCTCCGAATGGTCGTGCAAGCAAACAATTATGAACCTAAATCAGAAGGAAGTGCAACTTATCACCGAGCTCAAAAATCAAGAGCAACTGTGCGTTCAAAAGTATGACTTTTACGCAAACCAAGCAAAGGATCCCGAACTGAAAAAGCTGTTTAAAAGAATCTTAAAGGTGGAGCAAAACCATTACGATATGCTTAACGCGCTCACCACAGGCACAGTGCCTGCAATCAAGAGCCGCAAGCCGAGCGCTGTAGCATACAATCCCCAGGGCACATACACCGGCGACTCCACAGCCAAAGAGTTTGATAAGTTTTTGTGCACCGACATTATCGCCACAGAAAAGTACGTTGCCACTGCCTACAATAACGACCTTTTCTACTTTGCGTCACCCGAGGTGCGCAACGTTTTGAACGCAATCATGACAGACGAACAGAACCACGCAGAAATGATTTGGCTGTACAAAACCGCTAACAAAATGGTGGCATAAGTTAAAAATAATTTTTCATTATAAAACCCGAACCGAAAAAATCGTTTCGGGTTTTATCTGTGAAAGAAAAAATACCGCCGAGTAATATCAGCCCTTGCGCAAGCGAATTATTTTATCGCCAATAATTCTATATAACCACGCGTTCCGATAGGTTCAAGCTGAATACGCGGATTGTTTTTGTCCCACTTATAACCGATAATACTCGGGTCGTATTTCTTGATAGCCTCCCGCACTTCCTCGATAGCCATACCGAAATCTTCTTCGGCAAACGGTTCGCCTTGAAACATAATGTATTTTGCGGCCGGAAGTGATATAATGTCAAATCCGTCGGGAACTACGCCCGAATAGTCGCAAGGCACTTCAACGCCTTGCACATATTCGCTTGTACCGTCTTTTATGTATTGTTTGGGCAACCATAAACATATAGGCTCACCACTTATTGACTTAATGCTTGTAAGCATCCCCCAAACATCACATCCGACTTCGTTACAATAAGTCCAATATTCTGTGGCTGTCACGCCGCGTTTAATAATTACTTTGCGGTCGGGCTTGTCTATAAGCTGAATGAAGACATTTTTAGTTTTTTGCATTGTTCTGTTTCTCCTTGCGATAAATTTGAATTTTACGCCGTAAGGATTAAATAATGGAAGTGGTATAGGATCAAGTGCGTATTGTTTGGGATTGCAGCCGAACTCGCGCGCAAAAGCACGGGTGTAGCCGTCGACACTGCCAAATCCCAAATCAAACGCTACATAGGTTATAGAACATTTTTCATCGCGAAGTCGTAGCGCCGAATGTTTTAGCCGCAACCTCCGAATATAGTCAGACGGCGACACTCCCGTATGCAGAATGAAAATACGCCGAGCATACCACGGAGAAAACATCGCAACCTTGGCTAAATCTGTAAGCGTAATGTTTTCCGTTATATGTTGTGCAATATAATCTTGCATTCGTTGTACAGCTTCGATTTGTTCTTGCATTTATTACCTCACAGCACAGTCAGTATAGCACAGAAGAACAAAAAAACTCGACTTATTTTGCTAATTATAACTCGTCATTATTGCTTTTTCAATATAATAAAACCATAAATGGCACTATGCGGGTGCTTGATATAACATGCGCGGCGGATTCCGCATTCAAGTCCCTACCGCACCAACCAAAGCAAACGGAACAGTTGTCGCACTGCTCATTCCCTATCCCCTCTTCTCCGCCAACGCAAAAACGACCCATATAGGGTGCGCCTGACGTTGGCGGGACGCAAGCACCCGAATTTGAACTTTTTATGTGGAAAGACCATTTCATGGCAAGAATATCGCCGTAAGATTACTCGAAATTTTGCTGAAAAATATCGTTTATCGTTTCAGCAAACAAAGCGCGAGACTTTTTACCCATAGGGTTGTTATTCTTTTTGTAGATATATAAATCTCTCACTTCTTGCCACAAATTATGTTTCTTAATTAATGCAATACGTTTATCCAATTCATAATACGATTTCGGTTGATATTGCCATCCATATGACTGTTGTTTCTTGTTGAAATGTATGTATTGTTGTCTACCATCCGAACAGTCATATACTACTGCAAAGTCTGCACTATGCAGTATCTTTGAGTGTTGTGTATCTTTAACCTTTATCGTTAAAACACGAGTGCTATCTTCACTATAGTCATATTTGAATAGATGATTGAATTTGTCAAACGCTTTTTTTAAGATACGCTTTATATCTTCTGCAGTATAGTTCTCGTCATCATCGTTTATGCGAAGATTAACATCGAAGTCATATCCTACATTAGAAGCATAGTCCATAGTAACCATCTTCCGGGATACACTGCCGATAAAATCATAGCGAAAAGTAAACTTATCGCGAACTTCATCTTGCACTCTGTGAATCAAAGATTTCAAATCTTCCATCGCATCAGAATAGGTCGCTTTTGTTACATACCTAAAATCACTCATTAGTAACTCCTTTTTGCCCATACCTGCCATTTAGCGGTTTCTCCACTAAATCGTTATATGATATCACAATCTTAGGATTTGTCAACTGTTTTCTTTAATTTTTCTTTTTTTTGTTTTTTCTTCTTTGTTTTCAAACGTTTTGCTTTTTTTGGCTTCGGCACTGTGGATTCTTTTTCTTTAGCTAGATAACAATATGTGTAATACATCCAATAAAGGATATCATAATATCTATCCTCATATGTTTCCGCCTGTGCATCGGTTGAGTTTTCCCGGATAACGCTATCGTATACGCAAGTACCAAACCTATTGTGGATATTCACTACGAAATTCTCTACAAGTTCCATTATCCAATAGCAGACATCTTCTTCTGGCGCATAACCTAAACAATAATATTCCCAAGCGTAATCAACGGGAGGTATTGGATTATCCCACTCAATATATTCTTTGCGTATTGTGCCTAATACAAAATCGAAATATTGCTCTATATAAGAACTGAGACTGACCTTATCTTTTTCTTTTTCATTTATCACAAATAAAAGATTTTGCTTACAAATCGTTTTCAGCTCTCTGTTATGATTTTCATTGAACTCGTTTTCTCTATAATATGTAAATGCTCTATGGAAATATTTTGCGCCATCATAAAGGAACGGCTGCTCACCAAGTTTATATTTTTTAATATCTGCTTCCAGTTTTTCAAACGCATCGTCCACCCAATCTGTACCTTCAATTGTTCTGATTGAAAACTCAGCCATTTCCAAAATCTTATTTTGGAGTTCTGCAGAGCAACGGCAGAAATCCGTATAGATTTTTCGATTATGTCGTTCATGCTGATGCAAATTTGTAGCAATGGTACACCAAGGGAGATAATCTCTCTCATCCTCATGGTCTATTAAGAAATTATTAGCTTCCTCAGACAACTTCTCTATGCGGTGCTTTTCATCTAGCTTTTTCATTTCTTTTTCATGTCGGCTTTGTAACCAATAGATAAAAAAAGATACCGCAACTGTTGCCACTAATGACAATGCGCCGATCACTATTTGAACAATGTCTGATACCGTCATAACTACCTTCCCTGTGGTTCTTTTTACATATGGTAATTACCTTCTTCTCCAAGCGAACAAAATGTGTACTTATGCATAAAATCTCTCATTAGCAAATACTTTATAACATATGAACCCCGAATCTTTAATTCAATTATTAAAAAAAATCTAAAACAAAAATCCTAAAACAATTAAATGCTATTTATAAAAATCAATATGGCAAACAAATAAGGACTGAGACTTTCATTTTGTTTTTTCACAAAATAAAGCTAAATCTAAGAAACAATATGTTAACCGCTATTTTAATGATAAAAATACTTACTGTTTACCACTAAATTGAAACATAAAAATCGCCACTATAGCGTCCATAACCGAAACAGACTGTTTGCGGTTTCCATTAAAGACGCCCTTATGTTTCCTTATTAATAAATAGTGATTTTTATGGATTTTTTACACCGTAATTAAAAATTTATAAAAAATTAATAAATACTTATTTCTTTTTTTATCAAAAGAAAAGCTCAGCAAATGATATATTGGATTAGATAGCGTCGATTAGTGCTATGTTCGGTTGTGCTATATCAATATTGGATTTTGCAAGAGCGGACTTTTTCTATTTAACGGGGCTTGCTGTATGCGTACAGAGGAGAGAATAATAAATCATTTTCTCTAAATTCACGGCACAGGTAGCCCAATAGAACTTGAAAAGTCTGAGACTCGATTATCTTTAACCAAAACCGATATAATATAGTTTATAATAACTTCACTTAAAAAAGATTCACGGCCAATGGTGGGCGCACTGATAAAACAAGTTGAGTTATACAACGACAAGATAGAAGTCACATTCAACTATACTAATAGACCTAATCCCGACGGAACAGAAAACCGTCGAGATTTTGTTTTTTACTCTTGCACGAAATCGTTTGAAATAGACCAGCGGAAATTCGATTACCCTACTGTTACTTTGACGTTTCAAATAGATTTATTGGTATATAAGTAGCTTTGACATAAAAAAGTACCCACCTGCACCTTTTCGGTGTTCAGTTGAGTACTACTTGGCGGAGCGGTCGTAAACTAAAACGAATTTCATTTTTTAATTTCTGTAGTTATTTTAACTTCAAATATATTTGGAATATGTGTTGACCCCCAATAATTCTATTCGTAACATTAGAAATATAATCATTTGCCTCATAAATCATAAACAAGAAATCTGGGAATTTACTTTCTATTTTTTCTTTATTATCATTCAAATAATGAGCGTGAACAAGATAATTTCTAAACTTTATTAACTCCAAGAGCTGTTTGGCTATTTTGTCGCTAATTAAAATGTTCTTTAGTTCATTGATAATTTTGCTCGCCGAAATATAATTATCAAAGTTAAATTTTGTTTTTCCTTTATATATGCCTTTTTCAACCGCAATCTCAATCAATTTTTTTATACACGCTTCAAGATATTGAAACTCCTCAATATTCTACCTAATAATTCTCGCATTTCATTATGAGGAGTGATATAATTTTTATAATTAAATGTTCTTATCGTATCATTTACATAGTTTTCTGCAAAAGTTAGGAATTCATCATCACTGTAATGCCAACAATATTTTTTATCCATATCATTCTCCGAACAATTTATTACTTTAACACTTTGTAAATTTAAGGGACGGTCTATTGCATATTTTGATTTTAATACCATTATAACGATTCTTTTATTGCCATTGCAATCTCATATGCTAAATTTACAGGCACTGCATTGCCAATCATTTTATAAGCGTCGTCGATATTAGAATAAATAAACTTGAAATCATCAGGGAAGCATTGTATTCTTGCTATTTCTCGAACAGTCATCCTTCGATATAAACTTTCTTTACCTTTAACAAACTCTCTGTGATTTTGCGAGATAAACACCATTTTAGGCGCTTGTGGGTGAAGTTGGCATTGACGACCTGACGCTTGAACAGTAAAGGCTTGCTCATCCCATTCTTTAACTCGATTCCTGCTCATAAAAATAGTTGAATAAGCCCCGGTAAAATATTCGTTGTTATTTACTGCGTTAACATTGTGGGTATTTTTTGCTCCTGCCGGTACAGCTGTAAATTGCAAATCCCAAATTATATCTCGCAATGTTAATTTTTTTCTATCGTCTTGGGTTGAGCCTATCGGAAATTTAAAGTTAATATTCAGGTCATTTCGAAAACCGATAAAAAACACCCTTTTTCTCTCTTGTGCTACGCCATAGTCCTTTGCATTAACCAATGTAACTGAAACACTATAACCGCAATCCTTAAACATTGCAATAATATTTTTTACAGATTCTGAATGCCTGTTGGCTAACATACCACTTACATTTTCTGCAAGGAAAAATTTAGGTTGTTTGCTTTTTAGAATGCGAATATAGTCATAGAACAACTTTCCGCGAGCGTCGTCAATGCCCCGCAGGGCGCCTGCTTCTGACCAAGATTGACAAGGCGGCCCACCAATAATGCCATCAACATTATCGGGAAAGTTGGTTTCGTTTATGTTTCTAATATCACCCTTAATCAAAGTTGTTTGGGGATGATTAACGATAAACGTTTCCCAAATGGTAGGGTCATATTCATTTGCGATTGGAATTTCAAACCCTGCTTTTTCAAATCCTAAATCAAGACCGCCGCAACCACTAAATAAACTTATTACTTTCATTATGGCTCCTAATCAATTACAAATTGTATAAGTTTAGCATTTTTTAAATTGGCAGGATTATCGGGGTCTTTTATGCGAACATCTGCAATTGAAAATCCTGGTTTCGATAAAGTTGTTATCAAACTTGTATTATCAAAGGTTTTCCATTTATCTTCATTTATAAGGCACATAAAATTAAATTTCTTTTTAGTGTCTCTTGAACATACATAAGAGAAAACCGACCAAGGATTTACAATACCCCACATTCCTCGTACACGCAAATATGTAATTCCTAATGGGTCAACTTTATGTATTTTACCGAGTTCATTCGTTTCTGTAAATTCAATACCCTGTATGCTCTCAACACCCTCTTTTATAGTGCGTTTTATTTTACTATAACACTCATCAGAGGCGCAATAATCAAGACCATAAACAAAACATAGATTGGCTAAAACGTTTTCACGAACGACTCCCACGGCATAAATAATATCTTTTTCAGTCCAATTTTCAGCTTTTCTGCAAGCGCTTGAAATCATATTGCTATCGCTTTTTAGTGTGTGTTTGGGATAACTGCTATTTAATGCAAGCTCTTTGCTGTCTGTTTCAAGTTTTTTAATTTCGATAGCATCACCTCCGCGCAACATAATATCTGGAGGATTGCTGTTGTTGCCAAGATATGAAAATACCTTATTCCATTCTTCGAATTTCTCTTTTTCGGACAAATCAAAAGAGTTCGCAAATAAATCGGCAATATACTCTTCTAATGCACTTCCTGCATTATTAGCCCGATTTTTACCTGAATAATGAGATACTATTTTTACGATTGGGTTATTTACTAAATTATAGATAGCATTTATAATATTCATATTTATTTCTCCTTTTGTTAAGTTTCCAAAAATAAACACTGTGTGTTTATAAAAGCAGATACGATTAAATTATATCATTACACGATTATTTTTGCAAGCCTACACCATATAATTTGAATAGTCGATTTTGAAAAACATAATATTTTTGCGATTATTCCATTTGGCACTATGGCGGGTGCTTGATATATAACAAGTGCGCCGCTGCGCGGCTTTGGTCATGCCCACGCCGCAACAAACCGAACGAACGTTTCTTTGCCGCACTGCTCATTCCCTATCCCCTCTTCTCCGCCAACGCAAAAACACACCCATAAAGGGTGCGCCGGGCGTTGTCTTTAGTACCCGAAAAGGAGACCAGCATTTTTCTGTATTCGGGGGATTCCGCGGATTCGCGGCGACCTTTGGCGCAAGCGCCAAGCGGCTAGCGAACTTGCGCCCGAAATAACATTAACTAAACCGATATTTCTCTTTCTTTATCTAATATACATTTGCATTTACTTTGCCACGGGCGCACTTCTCTTACCTATTCCCGCTTATCAGCCAACGCAAAAACGCACCCATAAAGGGTGCGCCGGGCGTTGGCGGAGAGAGGGGGATTCGAACCCCCGGTAGCTGTTACACTACGCACGCTTT
>JAFLVH010000080.1 GCA_022508365.1 Clostridiales bacterium
GTAGTGCTCGGCGTCCGCAACGATTTGCGTTTTGCGGTTTTCCTTGTACTGCTTGCGAATGGAAAGCAGCTCGCTCTTTACAAGCTCCATCTGCAGCTTTTTGGACGCGATAATCGATTCCAACCGCGCTATTTCGCTTCTGACGTCCTCAAGCTCTTTTTCCAGCTTGAATATCTCCAAGTGAGTGAGCCTGGCAAGGCGCATGTCCAGTATGGCTTGCGCCTGAATTTCCGACAGCTCAAAGCGCTTTCTTAACGCCTCTTTTGCGGCGGTGGTGTTGGCGCTGGCCTTGATGATTTTTATAACTTCGTCTATGTTGCGTACGGCGATTACAAGCCCTTCCAAAATGTGCTCGCGCTTTTTGGCGGCGTCCAGCTCGTACTTTGTCCTGCGAAGAACTACCTCGCGCTGATAGTTTACATAGTACGCTATTATATCCAAAAGACCCATAAGCTGCGGCTTGCCGTCCGCAATAGCTACCATGTTAAACGAGAAGTTGACCGACAGATTGGTGTACTTGAACAACGCGTTTATTATGTCCTTGGGATTAGAGTCGCGCTTGATCTTGATAACCGCGCGCATGCCGACGCGGTCGGATTCGTCCACCACGTCAGTTATGCCGGACAGCACGCCCTTTTTGTCCTCGCGCACCTTGATAATGGTTTCGAGTAGCTGCGCCTTGTTGACGCCGTACGGTATTTCGTCTATGACGATAATCTTTTTGTCGTTGTCGTTTTCTATATGAATCTTTGCGCGGATTGCCACCTTGCCCTTGCCCGTCTCGTACGCCTGCGTGAGATCGGTGGGAATAACGACGCCGCCCGTCGGGAAGTCCGGACCCTTGATTATCTTCATCATGTCCTTGAGCGTAATGCGCGAATTGTCAATATACGCGATTACGCCGTCTATCGCTTCCATGAGGTTGTGCGGCGGAATGTTGGTGGCAAGACCTACCGCAATGCCCGTTGCGCCGTTTACCAAAAGGTTGGGGAAACGCCCGGGCAGAATGTCCGGCTCCATGATGGTGTCGTCAAAGTTCCAGCTCCACTTGACGGTGTTTTTGTCTATGTCGCGGAGTAGCTCCAGTGCAAGCGGAGTCAGACGCGCCTCGGTGTAACGCATAGCCGCCGCCCCGTCGCCGTCCACCGAGCCGAAATTGCCGTGTCCGTCGACTAACGTCGCGCCCATGTTAAACGGCTGCGCCATGCGCACCATAGCCTGGTAAATGGACGAGTCGCCGTGCGGATGCAGTTTACCCAAGCAGTCGCCGACGATACGCGCGCTTTTGCGGTACGGCTTGTCGGGCGTAATGCCGAGCTGATGCATTGTGTAAAGTATGCGGCGCTGAACGGGCTTAAGTCCGTCCTCCACGCGCGGAAGCGCGCGATCCAGAATGACCGATTCCGAATACGGAATCATGGAGTCGCGCATGACGTCTTCCATTGTTTGTAATATAACTTTGCCTATAGGCTTTTCTTCGCTCTCCTGTGCCATAACAATCCTCTAAAAGTTTAACGGTTAAACGAATCAACCTTGTTGAAGTCGGCGTGCTCTATGATGTATTCACGCCTTAGCTCTACTGCGTCGCCCATGAGCACGGACACCAGTTTTTCCGCCTCGGCGGCGTCCTCGATAGTCACCTGCATGAGCGCACGGTTTTTAGGATCCATGGTAGTTTCCCACAGCTGATCTGCGTTCATCTCGCCGAGACCCTTATAGCGCTGCACCTGTGCATTCTTGCCCATTCGCGCCTTGGCGGCGGCAAGCGCCGCGTCGTCGTAGGCGTATTCCACCTGGTTGCCCTTTTCTATCTTGTACA
>JAFLVH010000081.1 GCA_022508365.1 Clostridiales bacterium
GCCGTCACACTCCGTTCTTCAACGGCTACCGTCCGCAGTTCTACTTCCGCACGACCGACGTTACCGGTATGGTCGAGCTTCCGAAGGGCGTAGAAATGGTTACCCCCGGCGACAACGTAACAATGACTGTTACGCTTATCCACCCGATCGCTGCCGAGAAGGGTCTTCGCTTCGCTATCCGCGAAGGCGGCAGAACCGTCGGTTCGGGCGTTGTCACCGAGATAATCAAATAATTGATATTTCGTCAATTCAATTAATCCTAAACAAAATCAACGGTCTTGTTATCAAGGCCGTTTTTTTGTGGCATTTTCATACCGTGAGTTTAGGCATGTGTTGATAGTAAACTATAATTATATTTCAATATCTTGTGTTTTTTTCGGAAAAAAATTTTTAAAAAACACAATATATTGTGGTAAATCTATTGACAAAGGCTTTATAGCGGTGTTATAATGAACAAGCTTTCACCCTTTTTACGGGAACGGATGAGATGCCGTAAGCTCAGCGCTTGCGGAACGGATTCTGCGCCGTAACAGGGGAAATAAAAGCGACATCGCTGTTTAATCGGCATCACGGAGGTAATCATGTACAAAGTAGTCAAGCGGGACGGAAAACTCACAGGCTTTGACATTTCCAAAATCAGCCAAGCAATACGCAAGGCTTTCGACGCAGTAGGCAAGCAATACAACGACGACATAATCGATCTTATTGCTTTGCGCGTCACCGCGGATTTTTCCGGCAAGGTCAAAAACGAGAGCGTCGCCGTCGAGGACATTCAGGACAGCGTGGAGCAGGTGCTCATTCAGGCGGGCTATGCCGACGTTGCCAAGGCGTACATTCTTTACCGTAAACAGCGCGAAAAGATTCGCAACATGAAGTCCACCATCCTCGATTACAAGGAGC
The DNA here is from genome assembly GCA_022508365.1 of Clostridiales bacterium. GTDB lineage: Bacteria > Bacillota > Clostridia > Christensenellales > Pumilibacteraceae > Anaerocaecibacter. Next base: position 901 of record JAFLVH010000081.1, read on the forward strand.
TTGTGGACAGCTATGTCAAGGCGTCCGACTGGCGCGTCAAGGAGAATTCCACCGTCACGTATTCGGTGGGCGGACTTATTCTGTCCAACTCCGGCGCGATAACCGCCAACTACTGGCTGTCGGAAATCTATGACGAGGAGATTGCCAATGCGCACCGCAGCGCGGACATTCACATTCACGATATGTCCATGCTCACCGGCTACTGCGCAGGCTGGTCGCTTCGTCAGCTCATAGAGGAAGGCCTCGGCGGCATTTCCGGCAAGATCAGCTCTTCGCCGGCGAGCCACCTTGCAACGCTGTGCAATCAGATGGTCAACTTCCTCGGCATCATGCAAAACGAGTGGGCGGGCGCGCAGGCGTTTTCGTCCTTCGACACCTACCTTGCGCCCTTTGTCAAGGTGGACAACCTCACTTACAGTGAGGTGAAAAAGTGCATCGAATCGTTTATCTTCGGCGTTAACACTCCGTCGCGCTGGGGCACGCAGGCGCCGTTCAGCAATATCACACTGGACTGGACGTGCCCGCCCGACCTTGCCGAACAGCAAGCGATTGTCGGCGGCAAGCGCATGGACTTTAAGTACAAGGACTGCAAAAAAGAGATGGACATGGTGAACAAGGCGTTCATCGAGATCATGATAGAGGGCGACGCCAACGGCAGGGGATTCCAGTATCCCATTCCCACGT
>JAFLVH010000009.1 GCA_022508365.1 Clostridiales bacterium
CTTAATTCTGTTTCTAATGCGCAAACTCGCTTCGATATGCATTATCCAGTGACGAGTTAACGGCATTTGAATAAGTTCTCTAACATCTTTTCCACACCAATAGTCAATAAGCCAATAGGCTTTTTCGTCCGTGCTTACAACATTTAACTGTTGCAAATGTTGCTTATCGACATCGGACATTTTGCGCTTTAAATCCGCAAATGAAAGCTTGCTTATTATCTTATTTGTGCTATTCATAACTGATGTTATGTATTGATATAGCTCATCTAAATTTAACGCTTCGGAAAAGTCCGTAATCTGTTTGCCGTCAAGCTCATTCCCCGTTGTTATGATAGGAGTGTTTATGCGGGTTACATAATTATCCGTCAGCAGTATTTGTTCACTGTGATCTATAAGCGTATGTGCGACAATGTCCTCGATACGGAAAATATGCCATATCGAATAGGCAATCGTTTTGCTGTGATAACCCTCATCATTTGAATAAGGGGAAGAATTAAAATCCTCTCGCGACAGTTCCATCTTAAACCCGCACAGCATATCGAATAGCTGTTGCCTCAACTCCAAAACCGTTTTAACGCCGACTTCAAACGTGTTTTCTTTTTTGAGTTGACTTTGTAAAGTCTTATTAAGCTCCGCCCATTCTTTATTCACGTAAGCACCTCCGAATTGAAAATTGTCAATTGAAATAACCTTCTGCTTTTAACAATTCCAGTACTCTTGCATCGCGTTCGAGCATTGTTTGGTCAGTCTGACCATGATGTACGTTCCTATTTACGCATATAGCCTTGTCGGGCGTCACATACTCCAATGTGAATTTTTCGTCAGCCTCGTAATCGTCTAATTTTTGAGGCATTATCGTCTCTTCGACGTCGCAAAGAAAGTAATAGTTATCTTGAACAAAATAATCCGCATCGTCATGATCGCTTTTTTGAATTCTATGCACATAGCCGTATTCTCTTATTGATTCCGCAACAACAATCATTCCGGTTTCCTCTTGCGTTTCTCTAATCATTGCTTTTTCTTTACTTTCATTTTGCTCTATTCCGCCGCCGGGAAATTTGTAATAGTCGTATTGGGTGCTGTGAACCATAGCCACCTGTCCATTTTTGATGTGAATACAACGAGCAGAATGCCGTACAAATCCTACGCCGTTTATATCGTAATCTTTTGTATCTAATTCAAATAACAGTCGCATGTTTCTCCTGTAAATTGATATTTATAAACTATTTATCTCATTTTTATGGCTTTCGATAAATTCACGCGAATAGACTTTGGGCAAATCGGAAGAACGTAAAATCGCCCAAAACTTGCTTGCCGCTTTTAGTTTATTCGGGTAAATATCGTTAATCTCGTCTGCGCAAAAGTCTTTTAAAAATCTATTCCATTGACAGCTTGAATTATCAAATTTTTTATATGCTTTCTTTCCGAGCTTGATGTCAAGCAAATCGCCTAACGTAAAGCCGCTATCCTGCTTTTCCTTTACTGCTTTTACGGTCGCAACCATATCGGCAGTAAACTTAAAATTTTTATCGCCCGTTACCTGTATATAAAAATCTCTAAAACGTTGTCCGAATGTAAATCCGCAATCGATTAATCTTGTTTCAAGAGTAAGAGTTTCGATGTTACTTTTAATTGCTGCTTTTGGTTTATGCGGAATAATCACACCGTCAAAGTATGACTTAATTACATTATTCAATTCGGCTTTCCCACCGACATATTCCAAATGCAACGCTTTACATATAGCTTGCAATTCTTCCAAATACCAATAGTATTTTATAAATTCGTCGTACGATCTTATATCTTCAAACCGAGGTCTATCCATATTTATTACCAAGTTAAATTGAAATTTAGAAGTTATACTTTGACTTTTATTTCAACGATTTTAATCCCCGACGCATTTATTGCTAATTCAGAGCCACAAAATACGATATTACCGAACTTCCCGTCGTTTTCCATTTCAACAAGTTTATTACTATTCGGATAAAGCCCATCTAAAAGGTTATAAAAATAATCGCAGGCTTCGGCATCGTCCAACCAATAAAATTCAATATATTCGTTCTCTTTCTTGGCTGTTAAATGAGTACCGCTATACCCGCCCCCTAATTCATTGGAGAGTGTAACTGCATATCCGGCTTCTTCAAGATTTATCTGCATTTCATTACTCGTTGGAATGACTGTACCTGTATCTTTGTCAGTACAAGCCGCAAAGCACAAACAGATAACAACCAATAAACAAATTAACAATACATTATTCAATATCTTTTTCATTTTAAACCTCGTTAAATTGAAATTTATCATCACAAACTTTCTATCGCTGTATATACTTTTTCCGTCCATTCCCAAATATCTTTGCAATCATTCTCAATATACAAAACTTTGTTTTGCAGTTCTGACGGAATTACATCTTCCATTTCCAAGCGTAATTCGGATGGTATAACAATCGCGTAAACCCACTTGGACAAATCTATCTCATCCTTGATTTTCATAGGTAAAACGCCGTCAAACACTCTTTGAGGATGCTTTACCAAATCCTCATAGCGAAAGTAAAATCTTATTCCTGCGGTAAAATTTGTGCTTAAATCTGTTTCGTTCGGAAACCTGCCTACTTTTCGCTCCATTACAAGCCTGTCACCCGATTGACAATTCCCCCAAGCGAGCATGACATAATCAAAGTAATCGGCAGGGTCATTTGCCGCATTCCGTTTTTCATTTACAAGTTGTTCTATCGGGACTCCTCTCGCAAGACGGGCAGAAAGGAGTTTTCCAGATTGAAATATCCTTATCGCATTTTCGGGTGACGTTGTATGGCAAACAAACTCTGTTACGCAGCCTTTTCTATGCGGACAAGCAGTGCATTCAGTAATCAATTTCGGGCGGGGTGTATCAATGTATTTTTCTCGTTTACTTAATTTTCTATGAATGGCATTGAGTACGCGCTTATCATCGCATTCTATCTCGCACTCTCGTCCTTGCCTATTTTCATAGTCTATAAACTCAATAATGGTACGAATCTCCCAATCTGTAATGTTCGGATAATCGGACAGTTTCTTATAAAAGACGCCATCCCACACTTCCGTATAATCAAAATTCCCTATCTTAATAAGCATTTTTGCACCGCTAAATTACAGTATATCACCCGAGCGCAAAACGTAGTAGTCATCAAATATTTCACCCGCATTGCCCTTTAAAGCAATCTTAGGCGACATAAATCCCAACTGTTTAACTGCCGCAAGTCGTTCGGATGCGTTAGCGTTGACCTTTGTTACAACCTTGTCGCCGAATAGGTCAAAAGTAAGCTTCGATACCACAGTCAATATCTCCGTAATTACGTCGGCTTTTTCAAAGTCGCTCCTAAGATCCAAGCGCAACAGTCCGCAATTATCATAGTCCTCCACCTCGTCCTCACGGTGGAAAAGCTCGATTGTGCCTATCGCTTCGTTTGTTTCTTTACAAACTATTGCCCAGCGTACGAAGTAGCCGTTATCGTAGCTGAACAGCCAAAATTTAACGGCTTCTTTCATTCGTTCGAGCGTAGTGTAATGAAAGTCGTCGCCGTGGCAATTATCTCCGTTAAAGAACGGCACGGCTTTTTCGTCGGAATAAACCTTCAACAAGTCTTCCGCGTCCGCCATGGTAACACCGCGCAACAAGAAATGCGCGCTTTCGAATGCCGGTAAGCTTTTGTAAACGTCCATAAAATATCCTCCCGCGGTTCGCTCTGATGAGCGAGATGCCAAAAAAATCACAAAAGATATAGGTTAATGTTAATTGCCGAGCATATCCTTCAAATTGTCAACAATATTGGTCAGAATGCTTTTTAACTCCTGCGGATTGACAAACATTGCCGCAAACAGTTTATTCAAATTCTCCTCAAAATCGCACGGAAGCGCTTTGCAATCACGTTTACATAGAGCAACAAGACGCTTTTCGCCGGGATGAGTGAGCCGATTGTAGGCAAAAATAACGTCGAAGTAAGATTCGAGAAACGCCGCCGTTCTATGGTTTATGCTAACCTTATCGTTACGCTTGACTGCCTTTGCGATTTGCCCGTCGTAGGCAGGCATCGTGCCGTGAAGCAAATTCATATTGCGCGTGATAATATTCTGCCTTAGCATTTCGGGATACGGCACTTTAAACCGCTTCTGCACCTGTGTCAATCTACCGTTTCTGTCAAAAATGATTTTACAGGTTTTGATATTGTGCCACATACAGGTTGTATAACCGTTGTATGCATTATACCGCTCTACCACAGAAGCCACTTGTTCTGCAATGTCGTCGAGGTTGCGGTAAAGAATATCTATGTCAATGCCGTTTTTGAGTGTGCAGTTGTCTTCCTTTTCCCAATAGGAGTTGCCCAGCTCTATGTACGAGCAGTATTTTGTCAAGATAGCGTTTCGCACGTCATCGGCAATTTCGCTGGTGCAATACAGATAAGCGTCGTAGTCGGACTTTTCGTCGAAAGCCGTTCCCGCGCGCGAGCCGCCCAACGCTATCGCTTCCACCTGCGGCAATCCCGCCAATTCTTCAAACAATTTTTCAACCATGTTGCAGTACCTCAAGTTGTCGAAAATCATTATAGCATAAATGTTACAAAAGAACAAACGGTTTTCATTCTTTGTCTTTTAAATTATGCAAAATATGTAAAACTTTTTTAAATTAAGGGATTAAGTAGTTACACATTGTAAACATAAAATTACCCATTTTAAATTTCTTTTGCGAAATTTTCTCCGTCAGCTGTCTGCTTTCAATAAATTCGTCCGTTACGGTTACGAAAAACTGTTTGTCCGCGTCATTTACCAAATAAAACTCTTTATCTGTATTTTTTATCCCGTTTAAAAAATCCGGGATGCCGAAAGCGAAAAAAGTAAATCCGAATACATTGTCCGAAATCTTCTCGCCGCGCGTCAATATTTGCTTGCCGATTAGCGCGTGTATTTCCGCATTGGGGAATTTTTCTCTGACAATCATATCTTTTTTGCCCGTTTTTTTCGTCCATCTTCCGCTCTTTTTTCGTTTATAGTTATAAGCGTCGAGATTGATTGCTTCTCTCATAAAGGAAAGATCGATTTGTTGCCAGTTGTCAAGGAGATAATCGAGGCTGACTCCAAGTAGCTTTGACAAGTGTTTCAAATTATCGATATCGGGCATCCCCTTATCGGATTCCCATTTTGTAATCGCCTGCCTTGAAACCGAGAGCTTATCTGCAAGCTGTTCTTGTGTAAGTCCTGCACTTTTTCGAGCGGTTTTAAGCTTTTCGCCCAATGTCATCTTTGTTTCTTCCATTTCGGTTTTTTCTCCGAATATTTTTTATCGGTAATATTGTATCAAAATAAAAAGCACAATACAAGAAGAAATCGCTTGCAAAAGGGCAACGCTCCGTAGCAAAATGTTCATTATGGCATAGTTATCTATCATTTTTCGGTAGATGCTTTTTAATGGAACATTTCGTGGTATGGCATATTACTTTTTTTTGCTTCCGACTTTCTCAATAATTGCAACCGTCGCTATCAAGAGTAAAGTATAAAATAGCAAATAGAGAATGTGCGGATAAATACATTTTGCGCCGACCGAATGAATTTCGCTTGCAATTAAGACAGAATGACCGAATGGCAGCAAATTTATAAATGTCGCAAATCCGCCCGAAAACGCACTTACAGGCATAAACACCCCACCGAATATTCCCGTAAGCGAAATAAAAATAGATGTTATCGGGCCCGTTTGTTTTTCGTTTTTACAAATGCATCCTATTAAAATGCCTATGCAGATATAGAAAAAAGCAGATGGCAATAGATATATAATGCTTAAAAGAAGGTTTATACCGAATGGAAACTTAAAAATCAGAGCTATCAAAAAAAATAGCACGGTTTGAATGAGCGCCATAGGCAAAGCAGAAAGAAAAAAACTGCCGTAATAAGTGAACTTACTAATCGGAGAAATATTGATACGTTTGATAAACGAAGTGTTTTTATCGGATGAAATTTGCATAGCGACAAATAAGCAAATAAATGTGTACCCGAAAACACAAATTCCTGCGGCATAGTTTGCAATTTCAAAATTTTCCGGAACAAATTCCATATTGGTAAATATCAACTGCATTAATAGTAGCATAACAAGCGGAAAGCCTAAACAAAAAACCAAACTTAAAGGCTCTCTCAGCATTTCCTTGATATTTCTTTGCGACAAGACCAAGCAATTTTTCATCATTCTTCCTCCGTCAGCATAATAAAAGCGGATTCAAGATTGTCCGTTTTGCAGTTATTGACGATTTCGTCACGAGATCCGATTACCTGCATTTTTCCGCGACTTATTATGCCGATTCGGTCTGCCAAAAACTCAACTTCTTCCAAATAGTGGGTAGTGAGCAGAATAGTTAAGTTGTCTTTGATTTCTTTTATTATTTCCCATAAGGTTTTGCGAGATTTTACGTCAAGCCCAAGCGTCGGCTCGTCAAGGAAAAGTATTTTTGGTTCCGTAATCATTGCAAGCGCTATACTAACTCTGCGGAGTTGTCCGCCGCTGAGTTTCTTACACTGCACATTTTCTTTTTCTTTAAGCGCAAATTTATCTATGATAGCGTCGATTTTGCTTCTTCTGTTTTCGATGCCATATAGAGAAGCTATTAATTCCAAGTTTTCTCTGACGGTTAGGTTTTTAGCCACAGCGCTTTCCTGCGGAGAAATATTGATTATCTTTCGGATATTATCCCTTTCTCCCAATAGGTCAAAACCGTTTATCGTTGCCGTTCCGGAAGTCGGTAAAAGTCCGGTTGAAAGAATGTTTATCAAAGTGGATTTGCCTGCACCGTTAAGTCCGAGCAAAGCAAAGCACTCGTTGTCGTTTATTGAAAATAACACGTTATCAACGGCAACAACTTTTGAATACTTCTTTGTTATGCCTTTAATTTCAATCATTATTGTCCCCGTTTTTAGCCTTAAAAATTTCTTCGGCAAACTTCAAATAGTCGTCATATTTTGCAATAGCAATACCTCTTTGTTTATCGCCAAGCAAAATCAAAGTGTCGCCTTCGTTAAAGCCGAATACTTCTCGCGCTTGTTTCGGAAGAACAATTTGTCCTTTGCCAGACAATTTTGTCGTCCAAATAAACTTATCTTGTTCGTCGCCCATTAAAAATACTCCTTTCTTACAAATCTTACTTATCTTACTTTTAGGAAATTATATCACATTGCAAAAATAAAAGTCAAGCGTAAATAATATTTGATTTAAAGAATTTTTCGTCAAGTATCTACAAAGTAGTTCATGTTCTCGAATAAGGATGAATTCCTGTTAAACCACCTAATACCACTTGTCATTAATCTATTTTTGTGTTATGCTTAATACGATTTTAATATAGAGGGTATATATGAAAGAAAAACATACCATTGTAGCAAATAGAATGAGAGAACTCCGCGAAGGTATTAAGCTATCCCAAGCAAAACTCGCAGCTCTTTTAGAAAACATCGAGCAGCCTGCAATCTTCCGCTATGAAAGCGGTCAATCCTTCCCACCTTACGGGGTGCTTATGCAGTATGCCGATTTCTTTGACATCTCGCTTGACTATCTTTTCGGCAGAACGGATAATCCGCAAGGCAAGTTATACAACTTCCAGCCAAAAGTGTGGAAAAACCAAAGTCAAATGCAAGAGTTAATCGAAATGTGTTTCGATCCAAGCTCGCCGGCTAATGCGAAGTTAAAGGATTTGCTTTTACAGCTTATGGAGGAACAGAATAAATGAGAGCAGTAATTTACGCAAGATATAGTTCGGATAATCAAAGAGAAGAAAGTATTGAAGGTCAGCTTCGTGAATGTATGGAGTTTGCCGCCTATAACGACATTCAAGTTATGGGTAATTACATAGATAGGGCTTTATCTGCAAAGACCGATCACCGCCCCGAATTCCAGCGTATGATAAAGGACAGCTACAAACACGCTTTCGATTGTATCATTGTATGGAAGTTAGACCGGTTTTCGCGTAACCGTTACGACAGCGCACATTATAAAGCCCTACTCCGCAAAAACGGTGTTAAGGTTGTTTCGGCAAAGGAAACAATTGCCGAAGGCTCGGAAGGAATACTCCTTGAATCAGTCCTCGAAGGCATGGCGGAATACTATTCGGCCGAGCTTGCCGAAAAGGTTGTGCGCGGCATGACCGAAAATGCACTAAAAGGAATTAACAACGGCGGGCAAACTACTTTTGGGTACAAACTCAATGCGGAAAGAAGATTTGAGCCGCACGAAACATATGCCCCTATCCTTGTGGAAATATTTACCATGTATGCCGACGGCAAAACGGTAAAAAACATCGTCGATTATCTGGACGAAAAGAAGATACTCTCCTATCGCGGTGGCAAAATCAACATAATGGCAGTTCAAAGAATGTTATCCAACCGTCGTTATTTGGGTGAGCTTAAATTCCGAGATATTGTAGTCCCGAACTGTATTCCCAGGCTTATATCTGATGAGCTATTCGAGAAGGTACAACGGCGTTTGGAAACCAATAAGAAAGCTCCGGCAAGGCACAAAGCGGATGAAGATTATTTGCTTACGCTAAAACTTTTCTGTGGCAAATGCAAAGCGCACATGATCGGCGAAAGCGGTATGGGCACTTCAAAGGTTTACCGTTACTACAAATGCGCTAACACAAAAAAGGTACATATCTGCGATAAGAAACCTGTGCGTAAAGAATGGATAGAAGATTTAGTAGTTAAAAACGCTATGGAAATTCTACAAAATGACGAGTTGTTGAATTATCTTGCTGAAACTGCTTTCAGATTGCAAGGTGAAGAAAATCCGAGAATACCCCACCTGAAAGGACAGCTCGCCGACATTGAAAAGCGCATTGAAAATCTTATGGGCGCTATCGAGCAAGGCATCATCACCGACACTACCAAAGACAGACTAAATCAGCTTGAAAAGAAAAAGAAGGAAATCGAGATAGCTATTTTGCAAGAACAAATCAAAAAGCCGTTCCTCACAAAAGACCAGATCCTATACGGTTTGGAGCAGTTCAGAGACCTCGACGTGAGCACGACAGAAGGAAAACAGCGGCTAATTGACGGGTTTGTTAACGCAATTTACCTGTATGACGATAGATTCGATATAACACTAAACTTTAAAGGCGGAACAAAAACGGTGTACTTTTCAGAGATAGAGGCCGCCAAAAATTCGGGTTTTAAATCGCTCACTGTACCAAATAGAATGCCACCGCTTAGTCGGTGGTTTTTTATTTGGTACACTCACAGGAGTGAGTAGCGCACCGCAAAAAATAATGTATATTATAAAATTACAAAAAGAAAAATAGAACAATGTTTTACACAAAATATTTTCGGTGCTCTGTTCGCTAACCGCTTGGCGCTTGCGCCAAAGGTCGCCAGCGCTATTGCGGGCATTCTCCGAGGGTGTACCAAAAATCCCGATTGCATAAGCAATCGGGATTTTTATTTTTCACTGTTCACTATTAACTTACGATTTAAAATATATTATAACACATCCGCAAGTGCCGCCGCTTGTTTGCAGCCGTCCGTTTTGTTGATGTCCCCTACATTCAGCACGCTCGGGATAAGCACTTCGCCGACAGACTTCCATTTCAGCAAAGCGGCAGTCCGTTCGTACGGAATGCGAACGCCGTCCATAACAGACATATCGTCCTCCTCGCAGCATGTTATAAGCGCACACTCTTTGCCCGCAACGTCCTTACCGGCAATACAGAATGAAAACAGTCTGTCTATTACGCCTTTAATCTGCGCAGGGAAAGAATACCAATAAACAGGCGAGGTAAATACAACCACATCGGCTTCCAGTATCGACGGCGCAATCAGATTGAAATCGTCGTCAAAGCTGCACGCCTTGCCTGATTTGTAGCACGTCTGACAAGCGTGGCAGCCTCCCACCTTTTGCATGGCAGCGTCAAACCTGGTAACAGTATGTCCCTTTGCCTGCGCCGCCGCTATAAAAGCATCCGTCATGGCAAAGCTGTTTCCGTTTTTTCTGGGGCTGCCTGTAATAACAACAATTTTTTTACCCATATTTGTCTCCTAAAACATATTCCGACTGTCTTAACAAAACAGCCTTGACAATGTGTATTATATTATGGTATGATTAATTTGTCAAGTACGCACAATAAAGTGCGATACTAACAAAAAGTATAGTGTAAACGAGCGATAAAACATGGAAAGCACAAAAAGATGCATAGCCTCCGAAAAACTGTGCGACACGGGATTCAGCTATACCCTGTCGCTGATAAACGGCAAGTACAAAATGACTATTCTCTATGCGTTAATGGAATTTTCCGTTGTCAGATACAACGAGCTGCAACGGTACATAAAAGGTATTTCTTATAAGACATTGAGTCTGTCTTTGAAGGAACTGGAAAATGACGGGCTGATTATCCGCAAGGAATATCCGCAAATCCCACCCAAAGTGGAATACAGCCTTTCCGAACGAGGAAAGTCGTTGATGCCCATTTTGGACAGCATGTGCGAATGGGGCTTCAAAAACAGAATTTAATTTATATGAATAACCGCGCAACTAATACCTTTCGTCACGCAACACATGATAATGTGCCGCCGATTATAGACGGCAGATGCACCGTGCTTTTACTTGGGTCCATGCTCTCGCCAAAGTCGGCGGAAGCCTCGTTTTACTACGCGCATCCGCAAAACAGATTTTGGCGCGTGTTATCTGCCGTGTTCGGCTGTGAATGCCCAAGCACCAATCAAGAAAAAATTAATCTTGCACTCTCCCACCGTGTTGCGTTGTGGGACGTTATCTCAAGCTGCGATATTTCAGGCGCGTCTGACAGCACCATTACCAATGTGAAATACAACGATATATCAGGTCTGCTCGAGCGATATAAAAACATTACTAGCGTTTTTACCACAGGCGGAAAAGCGCACGAACTACTCATGCGCTACAACCAAGATATAAACAATTCCGTAATTTCCAATGCGATGCGTTTGCCGTCGACAAGCCCGCAAAACTGTAAAATTAAGCTTGAAGAACTGATTGCGGCATACTCTGCAATCGCAAAATGCATCAATTAGCTTAATAGATTTTGCTTGTACTTTAGCGCGTCTTGCTCCGTTATCTCGCGTATCACCTTACAAGGATTTCCGTACGCCAGACTGTTATCCGGTATACGTCCCGCAACAACCGAACCTGCGCCGATTACACAGCCCGAACCTATAACCGCTCCGGCAAGTATGGTGACATTGCCGGCAATCCAGCAATTATCGCCTATCGTAATGGGCGCACCGTACTCTCGGTCGGTCATTCTGCCGTCCTCGGTCTTATAAATATTGCGGTCTTGAGGTCTTAACGGATGTTTTGGCGTCAGTATAGACACATTGGGTCCGACAAAAACATTGTCGCCTATCGTTACCGGGCAGACGTCAAGCACGGTAAAATTGAAGTTGGCGTAAAAGTTTTTTCCAAGCTTGGTAAAAACGCCGTAATCAAAGAATATAGGACCTTGTAGGTATACACCCTCTTGCTTATCAGTAATGAGCTCGGCAAGGATTTTTTCACGTGTTTCCGCGTCCTCTTCAAACGTGTCGTTATACATCTTGCAAAGTCTGTGCGCCTTTTGTCTGAGTGCAAGAAGCTCGGAAGAATTGGGATCGTAAATCTTGCCTGCGAGCATCTTTTCCTTTTCGGTCATAATTTTCACAACCTCAATGCGACTTTATCGGCAAACCGCTTTCCAAGATATCCGCCGCAGGCGCGATATAATCAAACTGTTCGCTATCCATGTTTCCGCCGTCCGCCGCTTCTACAAGCCGCGCGTCGTACGGGATTTCGGCAAGCACCGGCAGGCTGAATTTTTGTGCGATCTCACCCACCGCCTTGCCGCTGCCAAACACGTCAATGCGCTTTCCGCAGTCCGGACAGACAACATAGCTCATATTTTCAACAATGCCCAACACCGGTATTTTCATCATATTAGCCATGTTGACAGCCTTTTCCACTATCATGGAAACAAGCGACTGCGGCGTGGTGACAACCACTATGCCGTCAACCTTGATAGACTGAAACACAGTAAGCGGAACGTCGCCCGTGCCGGGCGGACAGTCTACAAACATGTAGTCCACATCACCCCATATAACGTCCGTCCAGAACTGCTTAACCATACCGGCGATAATAGGGCCGCGCCAAACAATAGGGTCGCTCTCGTTTTCGAGCAAAAGATTTGACGAAATTATCTTGATGCCGGCTTTTGATTCAAGAGGAAATATGCCGGTGCCGTCGCTTTTTACGTCGCCGTGAACGTCGTACATTTTGGGTATGGACGCGCCGGTGATATCGGCATCAAGAACTGCCGTGCGATATCCCTTTTTGTTCATAGCGCCTGCAAGCATGGCGGTGACGGACGACTTACCCACGCCGCCCTTACCGCTTACAACGGCAACTACGCGCTTTATGCGCGACAGTTCGTGCGGATTGTCCGTCTGCGGCGCTGAACATTTTGCTCCGCAAGTATTGCAATTATGAGTGCATTCGCTCATTGTACTTCTCCTTTTTCCGGTTGCACCCGGTCTGCGGCTGCATTGTCAGAGTCTTCGGCTGTATTGTCCGAAGCGCTTGCAGGCGCTTCTTTCTGCTGCATATCGCGCTTAGTTGCTTTTACGTCGCACTCTATAAGCGCAAGCATAATTCCGTAATACAGCAAATGCGGCGGCATGGTCATTGCTATGTCCAGCATGGCGTTGCATAGCATTGCCAGTATGCACAGCGCAACAAACACGCGCTCTGGCGTAAGCTTAGCCGAAAAAGTCAGCCGAACAGTTCGATATCTATGATAAAGGTATGCCAAAAGCCCTAAAAAGCCGGTGCAATACAAGTACGTAAGCGGTGTGCAGTGAAAAGAATAATACCAGTTGTTTATCGGCGGCAAATACCAAATTCCAAGCCCGAATACAGGGTATGACTTCCACGCACTGAATCCGCTCTTCCACAGATTTGTCCGTCCGCTCAATGTGGTATTGCCCGAAAACAGCTTTTTTACAAGGTCAAATATTTGTTGTCTAAGAACTATGGCAACGGCAAGCACGGCGACAACCGCAATACCGAAGGCTATATAATATCCCAGTCGCCCCGTCTTCTTTTTGAAGCACAGCCACACGGCAACAATAATCGATCCCGGCAACGCCACAAGCAAAGACGTACGCGAAAACGTAAACGCTATCGTTATCAGCTCCAAAGCGACCACAATCAAAAAAAGATATCCTCGCTTATATATGTATACCATATAGAATGTAATAGGCAAAGCAATTACAACAAACGCCGCGGCGGTATTGGAAATGGCGTAACCGAAAACGATTAGGTCTTTATCCGGATTTTTGAGATTGATATCGTGTATCGCATACTGCTTGACTACGGCAAAAAATATCACGACAGCCGCCGCAATCATCGCCCAAGCAAAGTACTCCACGGTTTTTCTGCCGTTGTATTCCCCGCAATTGATAAGCAGTGTGTACGGCAAAAACATGGTGACGGAAATTGCCAACGCCATGCCCACTCCCGTCCAAGACATGGACGGTGCGCCAAGCCCCCCTATCACCAAAAAGCCCGTTACCACAGCAAGCGAAATTGTCAAATATCCGCGCTTAAAGATACATTTCCATTTTTTATAGTAAACGATGTTAAAGACAAATGCAACAAGCAGCAACACGAGCGCAATGCATAAAACAACAATATAAAGCGGCTTGCCGTAGTACCCCGACTGTGGCTTGGTCTCCTCTGACATTATAAACGTGCACATTGTCAAAAACGGAACGAGCACAAAAGAATTTTTGCAAAACAACAACGCCGGGACAAGCAACACAGTAAGAAGCAATACCCCGACTACCGGAATGTCAAAGGTATGACTTAACACGCAAACAAAGCCGAAAGCAACAATATACCAGACGGAATTACATAAACGGTCCGCCGTTCTTCCGAATTTGCTATTAACAATTTTATCAAATTTCTCTTTCATCTTGATTATTGTATCACTATTGCCTTTTTTCGTCAATAGAAATCAATAATTCAATTAGCTTAACTTAATTTTGTCATCGGCAAGCCGTTTTGCAAACGAAAGCAACATAGCGTTTGCGGCGGCGGCATCCTCGCCGTACCACGTGAGCGAAAAGCAGTGATTGGAGCCGTGATAATTTGCGGAATAATATTCATGATACACGCCGTTGTTTTTCAGAACGTCTATCATGGCGTCGCCCTGCCCTTTGCAAAAAATATCGTAGTCCGAATAAATAAGAAAAGTAGGCGGATAATTTTTGTTTACAAGTTCAATGGGAATAAACACATCTCGGTATTGGTATTGGTCCAAATCGCCGGGCTTAACTCCCGTCATACTTAGCAGCACGCCGCGAGAGAGCAAGTGCGTTTTTTCAATAGCAGTGCGAATGTCATATACGCCGCAATTCAACAAAACGCCGAAAACTTTGAACTTTGGACAAATCTCAAACGCTTCTCTAAGCTTGTCCGAACAATTAAACGCCGCCATCATAGCCGCGTAGTATCCTCCGGCGCTGTCCCCACCGACAAAAATTCTGTCGGTATCTATATTGAAACGCTCGGCATTGTCATACACAAAGTTAGCTGCGGCGATTATGTGATTTAACGGATCGGGAAAATTAAACTCCGGCGCGAGCCCGTAATTGACGCAAAAAACGCTAAATCCGTTAAGCGCCAGATACTGCGACCGCCCTTTTCGGTACTTTTTGTCACCTGCGGAAAACCCTCCGCCGTGAATCAAGATTATGGCAGGCTGTTTTTCGTCTGTCTTGGTGCGGTAAAAATCCAGCTTGCATGTATTCGGAAGTGCCTTGTCGTAAACTATGTTAGGCTCGACAGTAATGGTTTCGACGTTGTCTTTTTTGACGTAAGGGCAAGCGTTTTGAGAGAGCGCAAAAAGTATATCGATAGCCCTAAAAAGCTTTTTTGTGCGGCGCACAATTCGCCTATACTTTCGCTTATCACTTTTGGTCGGCGCGGTCCCCTCAAGAAAATCTTCGATTATCGCATCGTTCTGCTTTCTCACCCGCCTGATTTTTTTTAAATCTTTTTCTTCCTTTTTGCCCATATAGCACAAAACAATCCTTTTATAAAATAACTGTCTTATCTATTTGTTGCTACATTATTTTAGCATGACCGAACAATCATGTCAACTAACCTAGTTAAATCGTTTCTCGCGGCGACGTAAATATCCTATATCGGAATTATCATAATTGCATTAAGGAGAAGAAGCGATAATGTAAACAAGTGGAATATTGTCTTGACGTTTTTGATTATTTCCATTGTGTGCACGTTATTCTGCGGTACCCATATAAGTCCTATCGAAATTACGGCTGTTGTTATATTAAGTACAAAAATTATGGAAACAGCGGCTGTAATTGTACCCAGATAGCTGGCGCTCAATGGGAGTAAAAAAGCAATTACCGTTATCAGCATCTGCGTGTTCCGTTCGACAACGACCGCTCTTTGCTCAAACCAATTAAAAGCGTCTTTTATGGAAACGGAAGCCGCTTTTATTTCTTTGCGTTTAGTAAATAGTAAATTCAACAAGAAAAATAGATTACCTACAGCCCAAGGGAATAGATATAATGAAGTATTGGATTCGAGCCAACCCACAATATACATAATGTAAAAGAGAATGTTCCATATCAATGTAGCAACATAATAAAGAATAGTGGAAAACTTGATTTCTTTATCTATATCTCTCAAACCCCCGCCGGCTTTCTTTTTCCAATTTTCGGTGTAATTATTTGACGAACCCACGGCGCTTACAAAAATGTAGCCGAATGTGCCGAATAAAATGCTGTTTGAGAAAAACCATAAAGCAAAAGAATCGTATAGAGCGCTCCAACGGAATGCTCCGCCTGTTGTCATATAAGCAGAATTCAAAATCGCGCCGGCAAAGCTCGGTAAGACACATAACAGCAAGAAAAACAGTATTTTAGTCGCCGATTTATTTATAATGGAAAAAATCAAATCAACAAGAAGCAGAAGCCCGGAAAAAATATATAAAATTAAATGGTGTTCAAAATTAAAGCTGAAAATTATATAAAGACCGCCCAAAACAACCATTAAAAACTTATAGTCATTGACGATTCCTTTTTTGTCAACTACTTTTTCTGCCAAACGCGTGAATTTGAATACAAACCATATAACCAATGCTTGCAAGACATTGGCGGAAATATTGAAAACAATACCAAGTAACGAAGTCTTTATAGTTATGCAAAATAATAAAGACGAGATTGCCGCAGTAAGCACGCCCCAAAAACCGTAAAAATAGACCGTAAACATTATGATAAGTATAGATACAAAAATTATATATACCGTGCTTGAGCGGTCGTTATTTATTGTTCTTGTCGTAAGAATGCTAATCAGCGCTGTTATAACCGAAATCAAAAGACAAGCCCATATTCGCATGCTGATTCCGTTGTATTTTACAGTATATTCATAGTTGCCTACCGGCTTAAGCTCGTCTAAATCAGACGCAAGACCGCCTTTTGTTTTTTCTTCTATCGGGTCATTAGTCTTTTGTTGATTATCCATAATGTCACCTCAATAAAAAAATGTATCATAATTTTTATCAAAATGCAAGTCAAAATAACATTTATTGCTTGACAAAATAATTCAAATTTTTATATTATTAAATTGATTAAGTATATGGTAAATTTTAGGAGTGAACGCATTTGAGAAATCCTTTTAAGAGCTTTACAAAATTTGAATGGGCTTTATGGATATTTTCATTGGTCGCCATTACGGTATCGCATTTTGTGTCGGGCAGTAAAGATCACCTTACGTATGCTACTTCCTTGGTGGGAGTAACCTCTTTGATATTTACAGCTCGCGGTGATGTTTTGGCGCCTTTTTTGTTAATAGCGTTTGCTGTTTGTTACGGACTTGTTTCGTTTTTTTTCGGTTACTACGGAGAAACCATGATTTACGCATTTATGCAAATGCCGATATGTATTGTTTCAATTGTAACTTGGTTAAAAAACGTTAGTGGAAAGCAAAGCAAAATTGTAAAAGTCGGCACCTTAGACCGAAAAAAGATTATTATAATGGCAGTATTAGCCGCCGTTGTAACTTGCGCATTTCACTTTATACTTCGCTATTTCGGGACTAAAAATCTCATTCCCAGCACAATCTCCGTATTTATGAGCTTCATAGCTCTATATCTTATGGCATTGCGAATTCCTCAATATGCATTGGCTTTTGTTCTGAATGATATGGTGCTTATTGTTTTATGGTCTTTAGCTTGCACCGAGTCGATAACGTATATTTCGTTGGTTGTTTGTTTTTCTATTTTTATGATTAATGATTTATACAGTTTTTACAGTTGGAGAAAGCGAAAGAAAGAAAGTCAAGAAACCGATAATATAGAAACCGATAATATAGAAACCGATAAAAACGTGTAGAATAATCGCCCATAAAACGTGAAAAAGTAAATAGTGAATAAATAAAAATCGGCAATGCTTATACGCATCGCCGATTTTTGGTGCGGTTAACAGGACTTGAACCTGCACGGAGTTACCACAAGATCCTTAGTCTTGCGCGTCTGCCAATTCCGCCATAACCGCAAATTGCTTAATTATTGTACTAAATCCGTTTGACTTTGTCAACTTATTTTACCGTATTACAAAATAAAAATTTACTCAAACGCCAAAATCTTTTTTAAAGCGCTTTCGGAAAGAGCGTTTTCGATGCGCATTTCCGCATTGGCGGTGATTGATAAAAACTTTAACTCGTAATCGAGATCGCCCATCGGGTTATATTTACAATCGTAAGTGCCTATGCCGACTCTTATCCCCCTGCCTATCGCCGCGCACACGGGCGCAAAGCCGTGACCGTAGCCGGCGTCCGCAGTAGGAAGAAGTATAAGCGGCACGTTCTCCTGTGCCATAAGATCCAAGTCGTCGTTGTCCAAGCACACGCCGCCGGCTATAGTACACATACTTAATATCCCCAGCTTGTGCAACAGCATTATAGGCGAAAGCTTGTATCTTGCTTCGATTATACCCGCCTCTTCCAGATCGAAAGCGGCACGGACAACCGCGCGCGCGTTGTTATCGATTATGTAGTCGCACGCGCCGCCCAGCACATCCTCGTCGAGCATATCATCTAAATATATATCGCCCACACCTGCAGCGAGTGACTTACTATACGGCAAAATGATTTTTACGCCGCTTGCTTCTACCTCATCGTCGCAACACGCCATAACGGTATCGCAATATTTTTTGGCGTTGCTTACGTTGGCAGTACACAATGCGTTTATACGTTTCAACGGCATTCTATCTAAGTTCCTCTGCGGCGCACTTTATATATTCGGCAAACTTATCCTTTAGCTCGGGATTTTTGAGCGCAAAGTCCACCGTTGCGGTCAACGCGCCGAATTTGTCGCCCATGTCGTACCGCCTGCCGTAAAGCTCGTAGGCGTACACCTTGTCGTCCTTAATCATAGCGTAAATAGCGTCGGTAAGCCCGATCTCGCCGTTAACCTTTTTTACATGCGTAATATACTCGTACACTTCGGGCGTGAGCACATACCTGCCGACAGCGGCGTAGCGCGACGGCGGATTGCTCTTGGGCTTTTCCACCATGCCGTTGCACCATACAAACCTGCCGTCTATTTTTTTAGGGTCGACAATGCCGTACTTGTCGGTCTCCGTTTCCGGCACCTGCTGAACGCCGAGCACAAGAGCATTATGCTTTTCGTACGCCTCGCAAAGCTGCTTTGCTGCCGGAACGTCACATACAAACAAGTCGTCGCCGTTTGCCATGATAAACGGGTCGTCGCCGGTAAAAGCCTTTGCATGCATAACAGCGTCGCCGCTGCCGCGCGGATATTTTTGCGTACTGAACGTTATTTCGGCGTTTTTAGTTATATCCCTTAGCTTTTGCAGCATTTCGGGCTTGTTCTTTAACGCTTTTTCAAGCCGAGGACTGGGCGTAAAGTAGTTTTTAATCGCCTGCTTGCCCGTACCCAAAACTATATGGATTTGGTCTATTCCGCTTGAAATAAGCTCGTCTGCAATAAAAGACAGTACCGGCGTGTCTATAACCGGCAAAATCTCCTTGGGGATTGCCTTGGTCGCAGGCAAAAACCTTGTTCCCATGCCGCCGCACGGAATAACCGCTTTATGGATAGATTGCATAAAACCTCGCTTAAAGCTAATTCATTAAGACTATAATTCTGTGGCAGTTTTCGCAGCGGCACCAGCCCTGATCGCGTAAAAGCGCATTGCCCTTTTGCGGCAAATCAAGTCCGCATCCGCCGCAGTTGTACATATTTTTCTTTTCGTCACCGACAGCCGGAACAACAGGCGGAAACTTGTTTTCCTCCACAAGCTTAGTATATTCGGCAAAAAGGCTTTCGTCCAAAGACTTTCTAAGCTCGTCCAGCTCGGACTTAAGCTTAGTAAGCTCTGCCGCTTTGGAATCGACAAGCTTGCCGTGCTTATCGCGCGCCTCGGCAAACTTCTGCTGCGCGGACTTGCCGGCGGTAAACGCCTCGGTGCGGCGCGAGCACACCGTCTTGGCGCGCTCCTGAATGTCGTGCATTTTTCTGTCCGCAGTCTGGAACTTGGATTTGAGTCCGTCAAGCCGTTTTACGCGGCGCTCAAGATCTTCATCGCTCTCGCTCTCCGTACTCTCAAGCTCTTCGAGCACCGCCAAGTTGTCCTCAATGTATTTTTGCAGCTCCGCAAACATATCCAAGAGCACACCTGCCTGCTGTTCGCACTCGCCTATTACGCGCTTGGCATCGTTAAACGTGCGCTTGTACTTGTTCATCAATGCAAGCGCCTCGTCGCGTTCGATAAGAGTGTTGAGTTTGCGAAGCTCTATATCCTTTTTTTGATAGGCAATCATCATCTTAAACGATTGTTTGATCTTTTCGTCCATAATACTCTCCTAATTATATATGATTAACTGATGTTGTTAGCTACGGCGTAATATTCTGTAATCGCATTGCCGCCGTTACGTCCGACAATCGTTGGCTGTTGGCGTCGGGCGCGAGACTGTATGTTGCGTAAAGCTGATTCAGTCGCCGTGCAAGCGCATCGCTCGGTTTGTCGCAGTCCACTCCGAAAAGCGTTTGAAGGTGCGATAGCTCTTTTACACCGCTCTCCTTGTCCGCACGTATAACCGAATAATACTTGTTTTTGTCATAAATGGGTATGTCACGGTCTATGCCGTAACCTAGCTCTATAAGCGTTGTTCTGACAAGTCCTTCGTCGCGATGCGGACTGACAATAAGCGTCTTGGGAAGCGACTTTGCCTCGCGCAGCAACCTTGCAATAAGTATTCCGCCCATTCCGGAAATAATCGCCTCGTCGCACTCGTACCCAAGCCCGTCGCAGCATATAAACGTTACGTTGCTTGCATGTGACAATCTGTCCCTAGCCTTTTGCAGGCATTTTTCGCTTATGTCGGACGCTATGACCCGATCGGCAATATCCAAACAGTATTCCGCAATCAGTCCGTGGTCGCACCCGACGTCGGCTATAACCCCGGACGGAACAATGAGCGATTTGATTAAGTCCAGCCTTTTGCTCATTTATCTGTCGGTAAAATCCTTTAAGCGCTTGCTGCGCGTGGGGTTTCTGAGCTTTCTTAGCGCTTTGGCTTCGATCTGACGAATGCGCTCACGTGTCACGCCGAACTCCTTGCCGACGTCCTCCAAGGTGCGCGGATGCGCGTCGTCCAGTCCGTACCTTAATCGAATAACCATTTCCTCGCGCGGCGTCAGCGTGTTAAGCACTGCGGCAAGCTGCTCTCTCAGCATGCCCGCCTCCGCAAAGTCCTGCGGCGCCTTGGACTTTTCGTCCTCCAAAAAGTCGCCTAAGTGGCTGTCCTCTTCCTCGCCGACGGGCATTTCCAGCGACACGGGATCCTGGCTTATGCGCTGTATTTCCATCACGCGCTCTACAGGCAAATCCATTTCCGCGGCGAGCTCCTCGGGCGTGGGGTCTCTGCCCAGCTTTTGCACAAGCAGCCTTGTGGTGCGCGCAAGCTTGTTTATTGTTTCCACCATATGCACGGGGATGCGAATTGTGCGCGCCTGGTCGGCTATAGCGCGCGTAATTGCCTGACGAATCCACCAAGTAGCATACGTGGAAAACCTAAAGCCCTTGGTGTAGTCAAACTTTTCTACCGCCTTCATTAGACCGAGATTGCCTTCCTGAATCAAATCAAGCAGTTGCATTCCGCGCCCGACATAGCGTTTGGCTATTGCAACGACCAGTCTGAGGTTGGCCTCGGTAAGCTTATTTTTTGCGTACTCGTCGCCCTCGGACATACGCCTTGCAAGCTCCGTCTCCTCGTCTGCGGTAAGCAGCGGAATTCTGCCGATATCTTTAAGAAACACCTTGACGGGATCGTCCGCGCTTGTTTCTCCGCCGATGAGAGTGTCAATGCTTTTTAGCTCGGCGTTTTTCACCTGGCCGTCGGTGATTTCAATATCGCTCTCGCGAATTATGCGCATCGCCTCCTCCAGCTGTTGCGCGTCGGCGCCGCATTCTATGGTAAGCCTTTCGCCGATCTCTATATTCGACAAAAAGTTCCGCGCTTTGCCGAGCGCTATCAGTTTGGACAGCGCATTGTTCATTTTGGACGTAAGTATGGGCGCGCGCTTGCCGTCTTTGAGTATGCAGATTCCGTTATCCTCAAACAGCTTGAGCGCATAATCCATATCGTTTGCGCCTGCCTCAAGCGGAACAAGCTTGTCGAGTATCAGATTGTACTCGATGCCGCCGTCAACGGCCATCGCAAGCAGCTCGTTAAGCGCAGAGGTAATCGCCTCGGACGGCGCGTACGGCTCCTCCGTCACAACCTCTTCAACAACCTGCTTTTTTTCCTTGTGTCCCTTCATGTGTGTCTCCTTTAACTGTGGTATTTCTTGATTTTCGCAAGCTCGACGGTAATCACGCCGGCCTTTTCTTTATATTTTTCGTCGCCCGTGCTTTTGTAAAGCGCCAAAAGCTCCTCAAGCTCCTTGGAAAGCGCGCGGCGGTATAGCTCGTTCTGAACTTCCATAAACTTCTTTTCGCCGTCGCCAGGCAGTCCGCGATAGTCGTACAGCTCGCTTAACGCGCTGTTTTCGTATCCAAACGCCGTAAACACGTCGCCGGGCTTAAACCCGTTGTTATCCCTGCACCAACTGTACAGCGTGGCGGTAAAAGCATCCGGCATTGCCGCCGTAACGTCTTTATCGTAATTCACATACGGCTCGGCATTTATCAGACAGAACAGAAAAAACCTTACTGCGTTGTCGTACTCGACGCGTGCGCTCTCACCGATTTGAGCTTGTTCTCGCTCCCGTTCACGCTCTTGCTCCTGCTCGCGCTTTTGCATTACGGCTTTTGCGGAAAAGTTTGCCTGCTGCTTTAGCGCGTCCACAGAAAAACCGGTCAGCTTTGCCACATAATCGAAATACTGCTCCTGCTCTATCGGGTTATCCAGCGACATGACTACGCTTGTCGAGCTTTCTATGGCAAACTGTGCTTTTTGATCCGGGTCGTCAAGGTTGTACTTGGACTTAAGCACGTCTATCTTGTGCGCGGTCAGCGGCACCGCCTCGTCCAAAAGCCTTTGATATCCTTCCGTGCCGTAACGCTTGATCACGTCGTCCGGATCGAGCCCTTCGGGAAGACGCACAACCTTTACCGTAAGCCCGCACTCGCGCAAAATATCCAGTCCGCGCATTGTCGCCTTTTGCCCTGCCGAATCGCCGTCGTAGCTGATATACACGAGATCGCTGTACAGCTTGATTTGCCGCGCCTGCCTTGTGGTGAGCGCAGTGCCCATGGACGCCACCGCCGTGTCGAATCCCGCCTTGTGCAACGCTATTACGTCCATATAGCCTTCGGTCATAATGACGTAATCGATCGGCCCCTTACTCTTGCGCTTTTTCAGTAGATTTATGCCGTAAATAACCCTGGACTTGTCAAAGATGTCGGTCTGCGAGCTGTTGCGGTATTTGGCAAAGTTGACTTCCTTTTCAAGCGTTCTGCCGCCGAATGCAACCACATTGCCCATATTATCTATTATCGGGTACATTAGGCGTTTGCCGAATACGTCGTATTCCCTGCCGTCCTTGCTTTCCGCTATGCCGGCGGCGTGCATCTGTTCGTAGGTGTAGCCCTTGCCCTTTAGATAGTCAAGCATCTCGGTAAAATCGAGACTGGCGCCAAGCCCGAACTTTCGCACGATCTGCGGCGACATCTCACGCTCGGCTATATAGTCGTTGAATACTTTGGCGCGCGGACTGCTCAAGTTTTCGTGATAGTGCCTTGCCGCGTCGCGCATGAGATTGAGCAATGTATCGCGCTGCCTTTTGTCGATACCGCTGTGAAAGCTGCCTGCCTTGGGCTTGGGCATTTCCATACCTGCCTGTTCGGCGAGCATTTTAAGCGCGTCGATGAACTCGATATTTTCCATCTTCATCACAAACGACAGCGCATTGCCGCTTACACCGCAGCCGAAACAGTGAAACAGCTGCTTGCTCGGCGTAATTGAAAATGAGGGTTGCGTTTCATGGTGAAACGGACAGCACGCCCAATATGTGCCGCCCTTGCGCTCGACCTTGACATAGCGCGATATAAGCGACACTATATCCGTCTTGTCAAGCACGTTGGAAATGAAATCGGAAAACTCTCTGTCCACAAACCCTCTGAAAAACTAATTTCTAATATCTTTTATTAAAGCTTTGACCAGCTGCGCGGAACGGTCAAGCCCTCAAATGTACGCACCGCATAGTGATCCGACATGGTGGAAATATAATCGCACACACGCCGCTCTATAGGCTCGTCGTCGTAAATAAACTGCTTGGGCAATTCGCTCTCGTGATCGACAAAGTACAAATACAAGTACTCTATCATCTTGATAGCCTTTTTTTCCTCGGACTTGGCAAGCGAGGCGGTATAAACATTGTCAAACATATACTGCCGTAGCTCATCGGTTCCCACCGCAAAATCCTTAGACTGCGCAACGGTATTTTTGCCATAACTCTCGTTTATTATATCGCATATCATGGCGGAAATGCGCTTGGAATGCGTATCGCCGAACATCTCCTTAAAGCGCGAAGGAATGTCCTCCGCCTTTATCACACCGCCGCGAATGGCGTCGTCTATGTCGTGATTTATGTATGCTATTCTATCGGCATATGCCACAACCTTGCCCTCTAATGTGCACGCCTCATAGCCGCCCGAATGGTTGAGTATGCCGTCGCGCACCTCGAATGTAAGATTCATGCCCTGTCCGTCGTTTTCTATTTTGTCCACCATGCGAAGGCTTTGCTCGTTGTGCCTGAAATGCGTAAACTTTCCTAGTGCGCGCTCTCCGGCATGCCCGTACGGCGTATGTCCGAGGTCGTGCCCCAAGGCAATCGCCTCGGTGAGATCCTCGTTCAGCCGCAAGCAACGCGAAATGGTGCGCGCTATCTGGCTGACCTCAAGCGTGTGCGTAAGCCGCGTTCTGTAGTGGTCCCCTTCGGGCGAAAGAAAAACCTGCGTCTTGTGCTTTAACCGCCTAAAAGCCTTGCTGTGAATAATGCGGTCTCGGTCACGCTGAAATTCCGTACGCATGGGACAGGGCTCGAGCGGCTTTAACCTGCCCTTGCTGTCCTTGTCCTTGCACGCGTACGGCGAGAGGTACTTGTCCTGAAATTCGTATGTAACAGACTTATAATCCATATTTTTAGACATTACACAACCCTATTGTTATACGGACACACTTCTACATTTAGAAGTAATAGTAATTTATCATATTTACGGTGTAATGTCAAGTAAAAAATAAATCAACAAAAAATCGGGCCTGCAGTCATACATGCCCGATTAGTGAAATCTACTATTTTACATCTTGTCGATAATATCCTGTCTTTTTGCCTGGTACTCTTCTTCTGTGATTATGCCCTTGTCATACAGCTCCTTGATCTTTTTGAGCTGCTTTTCGGGATCGCCGCCGCCGCTACGGGACGATGCGCCGCCCCAGCCGGTAGCGTCGGTCTCTGTGTCTATAAGATCGACCTCGCCTTCCGTCAGCGCTTTCATATCGCCCTTCATAAACAGCTCCACCTCCTTGCGCTGCGCCTGCGCACCGAATAAGCCGCCTGCTACACCGAGCGCAACAGTCATCAAGACCGTCGGCACCCAGAACTTGGTTTCAAAGGGTAAAAATGCGCTTCCCTCAAATGCCGCCATTGTAATGCTGCCTACAATCCAGGACAGATACACGTCCAAATACAATAACGCCACATACATTATAACGCGCAAAACAAGATAATTCTTTCCGTATCGCATGGCATTGGTTACAACAACGGTGGCTACCGCAACCTGTATCGTGACGATAATGGAAGCGCGCAACATCGTAAACGATGTGCCGAAGTTATGACCATTGTCGTTGCCGGAGATAAGAACTTTCACGCTGTCGCCTACTACAAAGACCGAAATAATCCAAAGCAACGAACATGCTGCAATAAGCCCAAGCGCTCCAAACACGGCAATCTTGTGCCAAGGAGCAACCGGTTCGCCGTTGGAGACCTTTCTGCGGTCGCGCTCGAACTGGGTAATCCAAGGCAATGTCATTCCGCCGCCGGCGCACAGCGCATATACGATAAAGATGAACTTAAACATCCATTCCTGTCTCATATCCTTTACGATAACCGCAAGTATAAGAAGCGTTGTTATCATTATAGACACAAAAATCACAGCCATTCGCACGGTGCGATACAGCTTGGACTTTTGCTTGCGCATCTGGCGAAGCGCAGCTCTGTACTCTGCGCTCATTCCGCTACGGTGCACTGTTGTAGTACTTCTTCCGAAGATACAATCGAAAATTCCCATAATAGCCCCACTTGTAAATGTTTTGCTTAAACCGCATGCTTAGATGTATACGCCGAAAAGTACTGCACGCTCAAGTATTTGCAATATTTTATCACAAAATTATCACTTTGTCAAGCAGCAATAAAAAATTTGGTCTTTAAGTATGACAAGTAGACAGATTATTACTTACTCTTCTGTATTAGCTTTGTTAAGTAGCGCGTTTAAGCCCATTATGATAAACGGGACTAAAACCGCCTGCAAGACCATGCCGAGTAGCCCGGTCTGAATCTGCGACCAAATGACCGCGGGCGTAAACGGCGTTACCGATTGGAATATCAACACTAGCAGCATAAATACCGTTCTTCCGGACACCTGTGCAAGCAGCACCGCAGGAAACGCCATCCAACCGTTTTTCGCAATCTTTTTGCTAAACAGTCCGGATACTGCAGCAAACACGGCAAGCTCGACAATCATAAACGGAAGTCTGCCGAGCGCAGGCATGGGATTGCCAAAGGCAAGAGTTATCAAAAAGCTGACTATAGGCGACGCGATACCTACACCTAAACCCCAAGCCCAGCCCAAAATACAACCGCCTATCAATACGGGCAAATACATGGGAAGCCACTTTACACCGCCCGAAACGCCGAGCGCAAGGTGTAAAAGCTGCGGCAAAATAACCGCAAGTGCAACAACGCCGAGCGCGATCGAGGATTTTACCGTTATCCTTGCTTTGAAGGAAAGATTTTTCCTTACCAAAACATTTTCTATCATAGTTATACTCCTTTTCACACATTATATCAAATGCGCAAAAATAAATCAAGAGAAACAGATTCAGTCGCTATCAAATCTTTTCCAGCACTCGAACGGAATACGGCGTCATCTCGCAATAGCCGATAATTGTTTCGCCGCTTATTCTGTCCTTATATGCCCCGTCAAGTTGGATATATCCTTCGGCATTTTCAAGCTCTACGGCTATGATTGCGGATTTCTCCCCGTCTATCCTTGACAGCGATACATTGTCGCTCGCCTCAAAAATCGGCTCGGCTTCCACCATGTTTTTGATGTCGCTATGCGTGGGCACGCTGCCGAGGATAACGACAACGCCCTTGCCTATGTACTTGCCGGCAACCACGGTTAAACCGTCAAATTCACCGCCCGCATACTTGGCAAGCGACACCGAATTCTCGCCCACCTCATATGCGTCGAAGCACATGGACGCACCGAACGATTGCTTGTTGTCCGTCCACTCCGCGCGGAAAGCGTCGCTGTCAATAGGTCTTTGGTATTTTGTATACACCCCGACAAGCTCCTCCAAAAACGAGTGCGGCGCGTCGGTGTACTTTGTAACGTTTTCGTCCACTATATCCGACATAGGCCCGACTATCCAAGTGCCGCCGTTCTCCACAAACTTGACTATGCGCTCGTAAAAACCGTTCTCACGCGCGTGGCATAAAAACGGCGAAATGACCGTCTTGTATCCGTCGAGCGAATGCTCCGTGTCGATAACGTCCACGTTGTAATGTCTGAGCGCCTTGTAAAACTTGTCGCGCACTGTAGCTGTGTAGTCAAAGTTCTTCAGCATAGGCGCCGCCATAAAGGTGTTAGCCGCAGTTGACGAATAGTGTAGAGCTATATCCGATTTTACACTGCCGCAAAGGATATCCTTGCAGCTTTCAATCTCTCGTACGGCACGCGCCACCTCCTCGCTTACGCGGTACTGCCTGCCTGCAGTATTGTACAGCGCGCCGTGCGCCAGCTCATGTCCGTTCCTGTGCGCGCGGAACAGCCAGTACATATTCATATCCGCGCCGTGCGCAAACGGCAGCCACGTGTTAACATAGCAGTTGCCGACAGGTCGATAGCCGCAGTCTGCCACCGTGCTTCCGTTCCAGCCGACCTGCGTTTCCGTAACCCAAAAAGGTCTGTCCTTGACCGAGCGCAAAAAGTCGTACCAAAACTCCGTTTCGTACAGCTCGGCGGCGGTGTTGTAATGATTGAATTGCACCACGTCGAGCGAACGGTTGATATCGTAGTAGCTTAGATTGTTGTTAGCCATCATGTCGGTACCTATCGGCGCCCTTGTGTACTTATGCAATATTTCCGCCTGTTCCTCCACGTACGTGCGAATATTGTCGCACTGAAAATCCCACCACGCCTTAACAAGCGACGGGTGTTTCCACTGATCGGGAAGAGGCGGATTTACTGCGTCAAAGCTTTGATAGTCAAGCGACCAGCGCGCCATTCCCCACGCCGTGTTGAGCGCGTCGATTGTGCCGAACTTGTGCTTTAAAAACTTTCGGAACTTGTCCACGCACAACGGACAAAAGCAGCCGTCGCCGTAAGGATACAGCTCGTTATCTATCTGCCAGCCGATTATTCCGGGGTGCGATCCGAACGCCTTTGCCATCTCTGTGACGATTGCCCTGTTCTTTTCGCGCATAATGGGCGAAGTCTTGCAGGGATGACACCGCCAAGAAGTCTGCGACCTAACGCCTCTGTCGGACACATTGCGCATTTGCTCGTACTTATCCAACATATAGCGCGGCGGCGTGCACGTGGGCGTGCACATAACGGTATGTATGCCTGCGGCATGAAGCTTATCCACAACGGAAATAAGCCAATCAAAATCAAACTCGCCTTCTTTGGGCTCCATTCTTCCCCAAGCAAATTCACCTACGCGTAAAACGTTTAGTCCAAGCGCCTTGCACCGCTCTATGTCCTTGTCCACCTCTTTAGCGTCCCATAGCTCGGGATAGTACGCCGCGCCGATAAATAGTTTTTTCATAGCTCCACCTTTTGATTGTTGATATTTATTATAGATAATTCAGCGGTCATTTGCAAGTAATTTATAAAGCGCCGCAAGGGTTCTCTCCCCACGGCGCTTTATTAGTTTACAATACATTAGTCATTGGAAGCCGACGATTTAAAGAAGAACTGTGCGTTGTCGATATTGCCCCAGCCGCCGTTTTCCGTCTTATCCGTTTTGATGTGAATACCCACCTTGACGGACGCTACGGTGCTGTCTATTACAATCTCGTTAACAGCAGTTCTGTGCCATTGCTGCCAACCTGTAGCCTGAATATCGTCGCCGTGGAGTACAACCTCTTGTTTGCCGTCGTTATAGGTGATTATAGCAAACGAATAGATTTCCTGGTTATCGCCGCAGTCGCCGCCTGAGAAGTCGACGCTAAAGCTGAATGTGCCGTAGTTGTAATCCGCAATAGCTTTTGCAAGGTCTACCTCCTGATACAGCTCGAATTCAAGCGCGGCAGAATCCCAGAAGTGGAAGGAATTGGTTCCCATCTTGGCGTTTTGCGCCTCGTTGGAAACGTACAGCTGCAGCGCCTCAGGATTACTCGATATGCGATTTACCTTCCAGGGTGACGGAACGTCTATCTTATTGTCGGTCTGAGGATACCCGGCGGTGTCCTCAAAGCTGCCGTCGACAAGCAGGTTCTTGTTTTGCACATACACCGTGCATTTAGCGACTCCGCCGTAAATGGTTGTGCCGTAGACGACATAGTCTTTTACGGTGTGAATGTACTCTGCAACGTCGGAAAGATCCACATCCCACAACGCGTCGGTCGAAACAGTAGAGTCGCTGTTGAGCACTACGGTAACCTTTTGCGGAAGGACCACGGTTTCTTCGTCAACGGTGTAGAACAATTCCGAATCGTAGATGTAATCGGCAGCCCAGTCTACAATCTGTCCGTCCTTAGCCAGCTTAAACAGCTTTAGCGACTCAAGCGCCTTAAAGTCTACAGAGCTGAAGAACGCCTGATTGTCAATTACAACGCCGCCCGCAGCTTTAACGTCGTTCTCTTGATAGCCGTCGCCGCCTATGGACGCGGGACCGGACTTAGCGGACGCCCAGCCGCAGCCGGTGGCGTTGCACTTTTCCATAGTGTCCGCGCGGTTGAGTGCGGGGGCAACCCAAGTGCCCTCCCAGTAGCACACTCCAAGCCCGTAATCGCCGAGCGAGGCGATGGCGTCTATAACGTCCAGAACCGCATTGGCCTGACCCTGAACGGTAAACGGCTTTGTCCTTGTGGAAAGCGCGGTGTTGCCCGTTTTGTCAAAGTCCTCGTCGGTAAAGGCATAAGAGGTTTCCAGCACCATTACCTGCTTGTTGGATATTTCGTGTACCCTCTTCAGCTTAGACGTAAGGTTATCCAGCGTGCCGTGCCAGAACGGATAGTACGACGATCCGAACACGTCGTAATCTACATTGTTGTTTTTGAAGGTAGTGGCATAACCGGCATAATCCCTGCTTTCGGGATTGGTAAGATGGATTGCCACCTTGGCTCCGCCGTTTGCCACCGTGCCGGTGACTTCTCTTACCGCCTTTGCGCCTTGGTTGATATAAGCGCAGTAAGTAGCGGGTGCGCTCGCGTAATCCGCTCCGCAAATAGCCCTGGTTGTCTCGTTGCCGATCTGCACCATGGTTATTTTTACGCCGGTGTTTTTAATCTTTTGCATGCATTCCTTGGTAAACTCGTATATGGCGGTTTTACGCTCCTCCACAGACTTGTTTGCCCACGCCTTGGGCGCGGATTGCTTGCCGGGATCCGCCCAGAAGTCCGAATAATGGAAGTCTATTATCACGCCCAAATCGTACAGCTTGCAGCGCGTTGCTATTGCCACGGCGTTTTCAATGTCGCAGTTGCCGCCGCCGTAGCTGTAATTTACATCGCCGTAGTGACCCTCTTGATACGGATAATTCCAGACGCGAATGCGAATGTCGGTAATCCCGTTGTCATGAAGAATTTTATACACGTCCTCTTCTTCGCCGTCGAAGTTTTTATACACGACGCCGGCTTCCTCGAGCGACGGGACGGCGGAAGCATCCATACCCATGATAAAGTCGTCACGATCCTCGAGCGCGGATATCTTTCTGACGTACAGCGGATTAACTTCCGCATCTGCCGCCTCGCCCGCAACCTTGACAACGCAAGTCGCCTTTTCCCCGTTGTTTGCCGTGGCGGTGACAATGGCGTTGCCGCCAGCAATCGCCGTAACATTGCCGTCATTGTCGACCGACGCAACGGTGGGTTTGGAGCTTGCCCAAGTCAAGGTTTTGTCAGTAGCATTATCGGGCAAAACCGTAGCGGTTAGCTTGGCGGTTTTGTTTTCCTCAAGGTCTAGGTTTAAAACGCCTGTGTTTAGCTTGACGGAGGAAACTTGAACGGCGGCATTGCTCGGATCGATGACCGTGACCGTACAATTGGCGGATTTTCCGCCTGCGGAAGCCCTTACAATGGCCGTTCCTTCCTCAATGCCTTTTACAGCGCCTTTGTCGCTGACGGTTGCAACTGACGTGTCGCTGGACTTCCAAGTGATCTTGGCAGTGCTTCCGAACGGCGTTATCGTGGCTTGCAACGTTGACGTGTCGCCGACGTTAATCATAAGCTTAGAAGGAAGGTCTATGCTTTTGACTTCTGTCGAGCCCGTGTCCTGTACGCCGGAACACGCCGCCATAAAGACCATAACGAAGCTCAGCATAAAGCAAACTAAAATTTTAGACAATTTGTTAGATTTCATATTTTACTCCTCGCTTTTTGTTTCGGGTGCGTCAACCACGTCGTCCGAAGGCTGTTCTGCAGACTGAACGGTACCGTTGCCGTCCGTCAGTAGATTGTGCTCGGTTTCCGCATTGAAGAAGTGCATTACCTTGCTGCGGAATGTGATATAAATGCGCACTCCGGGGACAAGCGCCGCAAGCTGGTGCGGAGCAATATCCACTGTGGGAACGCGAATTACAATCTTCTCCTCGGTGCCCGTGACTACGTGGAGGTGCAGCTCGCTGCCCATCATCTCTTTTACGCGGATTTGGCAAGGTACCGCATACGGATTTTTGCTGTTGGACAGAGTGATATGCTCGGGACGAACGCCCAGCACAATATCCTGCGGCTGAACGTCTTTCGCTTTTAACGCCTCGCCCTTGTCTCCGCCTATCGGCATTCTCACGCCGAACGGACTGACAAAGTACTCGTCACCATCTCTTTCAAGCTTAGTGCGCATAGTGTTCATCTTGGGCGCGCCGATGAATTCCGCGACAAACAGGTTGTCGGGCATTTCAAACACCTCGGTCGGAGATCCCACTTGCATGATAAAGCCGTCCTTCATAATGACTATGCGGTCGCCCAAGGTCATGGCCTCGGTCTGGTCGTGCGTGACGTATATAAACGTAGTATTGATCTTTTTGCGGAGCAATATTATTTCCGCACGCATCTGATTGCGCAGCTTTGCGTCGAGGTTACTTAGCGGCTCGTCCATGAGGAAAACCTTACTGTCGCGTACCATCGCACGGCCGATAGCAACCCTCTGGCGCTGACCGCCGGAAAGCTCACGCGGACGCCTGGTCAAGTATTCGGTTATGCCAAGCACTTCCGCCGCCTCGGTGACGCGCTTATAGATCTCATCGTTGGGCACCTTTTTAAGCCGCAGGGAGAACGCCATGTTCTCGAACACGGTAAGGTGCGGATACAGAGCGTAGTTTTGGAAAACCATCGCAATGCCGCGGTCCTTGGGCTGAAGGTCGTTTACCACCCTGCCGTCTATTTCCACTGTGCCTTCGCTGATATCCTCGAGACCGGCAATCATGCGGAGGGTTGTACTCTTTCCGCAACCGGACGGTCCGACAAAGACGATAAATTCCTTATCCGCTATGTCGAGGTTAAACTCCTGAACGGCAACGGTATTTTTGCCGTAGATCTTTTTTACATTGGTCAATTTGACTCTTGCCATAATAAACTCCTTATCCCTTAACGGCGCCGCCCGTAACACCGGCGACATAGTATTTTTGCAGGAACATAAACAGCAGCGTAATGGGCAACGCCACTACCACACCGCCTGCACAGAATGTGGTGTAATACCTATCCACACGCGTCTCTCCGACGAGCCACTGCAAACCCGTTGCAACGTTAAAGCCGAGCGGATCGTTGTTGGACATGAACCTTGCGGTAATAAAGTCGCCCCACGGCGCCATAAAGCCCATAAGAATGGTGTAGATGATTATCGGCTTGCTCATGGGAATGATTATCTTATAGAAAATCTGGAACTTGCTAGCTCCGTCCACCATTGCCGCCTCGTCCAGCGAATGGGAAATGGTGTCAAAAAAGCCTTTGCACACATAATAGCCCATGCCCGAGCTTGCCACATACAAAATGGCAAGGCCGTAAGGCGCTTTGGACCCTGTAAGGCCCCAGCCAGACAAAAGCGTGTAAAGCAGAATGAGCGTCAAAAATCCGGGGAACATGCCCAAGACGAGCATTGCGTTCATGAGTAGTTTTCTGCCCTTAAACCTGTTTCGGGAAAGCGCGTAGCTCATCGCCAAGATAAACAGCGTCTGCACTACCGCGCAGAAAAGCCCCAATAAAAAGGTGCTTAAAAACCATTTACCGAACTCCGTTTCCTTAAACAGTCTTATGTAGTTGTCGAAGCCCCATTTGTGCGGAATAATATATCCGGCAAGACCTGTTGATTCCACACGGAAGGATTCAAAAACTATAAAGATAAAGGGTAAAATCCACAGAATGGACATCAACGCCAAAACAACGTGAATTATGGTGTTGCTTATAGCGCGCTTTGTAGTCTGCGACATGTGCGTCTTGTTTTCCGCGGCCTGCTCCTTGGCGGACTGAACGTGCTGAATTTGCGAAGCTTCCTGCTCGCTTAAAAACTGCTGCACTCCGCTTTCGTCAAGCTCTATGCTTTCATACTCCGCGCTGTGGGAATCGATATCCATGTCAAACTCGACAACGCCCTCTGTTTCTTCAAAATATTCAACTTGTTTGATGCTGTCTTTCACGAGAAATCATCCTCCCTTTTAGTCGCAGGCATAATGCTGAACACAACAAGCGAAAGCACCGATACCACTATAAAGATAAGAATACCTATGACGGACGCCATCTTGTAGTTGGCTTCGTTGCCGGTGGTTATGCCGAAAAGCCAGGTGATAAGAATGGTGGTGTCGCCGGCTACGTAACCGCCTACGTCGCCCCAAACGTAATTGTTAGGTCCGCCCTGCGTCAACAGATAAATGACGTTGAAGTTGTTTATATTGCTGACAAAGCTTGTCAAAAGGTACGGGCCTGTTACAAACAGCATATACGGCAGTGTGATCTTTGCAAACTGCTGGAATGCGTTTGCCCCGTCTATTCGCGCCGACTCGTAAAGGTCTGCAGGAATGTTCATCAGTATGCCCGTGGTGATGAGCATAAGGTACGGAATACCCACCCAAACATTGATGACAAGCACCATTATTTTAGCAAGCGTGCCGTCGCCCCAGAACCTTATCGGACTGTCTATCCAACCCCACTTCATCAGCGTGGCATTTACAATTCCGTTGGTGGAAAAAAGATTGGATATGTACAGCAGCGATATAAACTGCGGCACGGCTATCGTCATAACAAGAACTGTGCGCCAGAACTTTTTGATCTTTATGCCCTTTTTGTTGATCATTATGGCGACGAACATTCCGAGGAAGTAGCAGCTGAACGTTGCGAAAAACGCCCAAATCAGCGTCCAAGCGAGAATCTCGCCAAATGCCACCTGCAATCCCGATCCAAACGATATGACGGAATTAAAGTTGTCAAAGCCGACCCAGCTGAACAGATTGGTGTAACCGTTGTGGTTTTTGTCGTAGTTGGTGAACGCTACCAAAATCATAAAGATTATGGGCAGCACCGTAAACATGGTTATGCCGAATACGGGAAGCGCGAGCAAAGTCTTGTGGAAATCGTTGTCCAGAAGGGACTTTATATCCTCGCCGGATGTCTTAATCTTTTTTCCATTGCGAGTAATCTCGTCGCACAGCTTGCACTGTTTTACGTTAAGACGCCAGGTGTAGATTAGCGCGACAATAAAGAATATCGTCAGCAGTCCGTACAGCAATATCTTAAACGAGTTGTCGCCGGCTACGGTAACTTCCACATACTCACCGGGCAGAAGCGGACTTTCCACAAGCTGTTTGCCCGACTGAACGGTGCCGAGCGTGCCGAACTTACTAAGCCAGTAGCCGCCCGCAAGCACCATGT
Source organism: Clostridiales bacterium (assembly GCA_022508365.1). GTDB lineage: Bacteria > Bacillota > Clostridia > Christensenellales > Pumilibacteraceae > Anaerocaecibacter. The sequence continues at coordinate 34,862 of JAFLVH010000009.1, forward strand.
ACAAAATGAATACAACCTCAAGTATAAGGAACACTGCGCCTCTTAGCCATTGCTTATGGAAGAAGCTGCCGAAGCCCATCACAAGAAATGACACGCGCGTGGACCAGCTTCCGTTTTTAAACGTGTACCAAATATCTCTAAACGTGTCGGCGGTCTTTAGCCCGAAGTTTTTAAAGAACCTTCCGATTTTTTTGCCCTTGTCGACAAACCAACCGGGAATGGCGCAGAAAAAGCACTTGAGCTTGTAGATAAATTTTTGCCACCGCGTAAGTTTGAGATAATCAAGAGAATTCAAATAAGTCATTCACTTTCTCCTTTATCTACCTAATACTTTAAAGTTCTATTTATCAAGCAGTGAACGCAATCCGTCAGCATAATCGGAAAGCGCCTTTTGCAAAGCCTGCAAGTCGCCTGTTGCGGCGTCTTTTACGCTGCCGGATAAAACCTTAACCTTGTTCCACCAGTCTGCGGGATACTGTCCTTGCGGTACAGTGGCGGTCTCCTTTAATGCGGAGAGCGCGACGTCGGCTTTTACTGTGGCGTTATTCTGACCGGACTTAGTGGACGGTCCCCAACCGAAGCTGTTGTAGCGCGCCATCTGACTGTCCTCGTTGGTAAGATATTGGGCAAGCAGTGTAAGCGCCGCCGCCTTATTTGCGTCACCCTCCTGCGGAGAAACACCCAAAAGCTTGCAGCCCAAGAACGATTTAAGCTGATGTTCCGTTTCGTCTACGGTGTATGTGGGAAGCTTGGCAACGCCGAGGTTATTGCCCAAAGCGTTCTTAGCCGCCTTGTAATCCCAAATGCCGCTTACAACTGCGGCTGCAGGGCTGGCGGCGTTAAAATCGGACGCCTTGCCCGTGTCCTTGGTGTCGTCGTCCAGATAGCTTTTGTGTTTTAACACCTTTTGCAATCCTTGTGCGGCAATCAATCCCTTATCGGAATTGAAAGTGTCATTTTCTCCCGGGAGTGTTGTAAATTTGCCTTGGTCGGTCACTGCCCAATCGGATTTGGCGCCCGCCCCGTAGAAGAAGGACGACACGTACCAGCCGCCTTTTAAATCAAAGCTGAAGTAACGTTTTTCACCCGGATGCGAGCTTTCGTATTCCGAGCAGGCGTCGAGAATACCCTCGACAGATCCCGCCTGTTCGTCAGAAATGACGCGCTTATCGTAATAGAGGAAGTAACCGTTGTCCTCGGTAAGCGGATAGGCATATACGGTGCTGCCGACAGTTGCCGCATTCATAGCCGTTGCGGTGTTAATCTCGGTCAAGCTGTCAACAACAGATTGAGCCGGCGGAGCAAGAAGCCTTGAGTTGACAAGCCTTGCTATTTGGTCCTGCGCAAAGCAGAAAATTTCCGGCGCGTCCTCGGGCTTGTTGGTTACGTCGCCCGCCGCCTTGCTCTCCGTTACCTCGTTGACCTTGGCGTAAAACCAAATGCTTTGACCGTTGGACTTGTTGAAATCCGTGATAAGCTTTTGGGTAAGCGTCTTGGTGTCCTCGCCCACCCAAACGGTTATGTTGTACCTGTACTTGGCGTTTTTGCCCTCGTCCTCTTCGCCGCAACCGACAAGCGCCGCCGTGGTGCCTGTAATCATGACTGCGCCGAGCAGCGCTGCAATAATTTTTTTCATATTTCTTCTCCTTTTTTAATTTTAATTTTTATATTAAACCTTGCGGTATTAACACCTGTTAAATTTTAAACTCATCAAATGCTGGGAGCTTTTTCCCTTCGTAATCGAATAAGCATTGGTTTGCCCATTCGTTGCGCGTGGACTTTATTTCCGTTGCGCCGGTGTAGCGCTGTGCTTCTTCCGACGACCAGCATATGCCCTCGCCGGGGATCCACAGCGGCTCCCACCAAAACACAGCCTCCACGCCGTGGCTTATTGCCAGCGGCAAAAGGTCCCTTACAAACTTTGCTTGACCCTCGGGCGTCAGCGGATAGTCCTTTACAAAGCCCAGCCCGTCCACCACGGAGGCGTCAATCACAAGATGCGCACCGCCGTGAGCGTTCTTTATGTAGTCCTCCAGAGTAAAGCCGTAGCCCACTTCCACAATCATAAGCCGTTTGCCGAACTTTTTGCAGTTGTCTATATTTGCGAAAAACTGCTCGAAAGTGCCGTGCCAGTACGGATAGTATGAGAATCCGATAATATCGTAATCGATATCGGTCATCTGTCCGAAGAACTCGTTGTAAAGGTCCTGATCGTAGCTGCGCTCAAGATGCAACACAAGCGCCGCGGAAGGCTTAACCTCGCGACACGCCTTAACTCCGGCGTTGATTAGCCTTTTTAGGCTGTCGTAATTGGAACGAGGCTTAACGTCCTCGTCGAGCTTGCCGACAGGCCAAAGCATGCCGTTGGTAATTTCGTTGCCCACCTGAATGAACTTTATGTCAATTCCGTTTTGCTCGGCGGTAGCAAGAATGGATTTTGTGTATTCGTACACCTTTTTTTCAAGCCCGACTAAGTCGAGACCGAACCACGCCTTGGGAATTGTCTGTTTGCCCGGGTCGCACCAAAAATCGGAATAATGAATGTCGAGCATTACTGAGTACCCCTTTTCTTGAGCGAGCGTTGCCAAACGAATAAAGTTTTTTAGGTCGCAAGTGCCGCCGAGATAGGGATTGCCGTCTTTGTCGTACGGATCCACCCAAACTCGAATGCGCATATACTCCACGCCGTTAGCGCGGAGCATGTCCAGCGGCTGCACCTCGTTTTTTCCGTCGTAGTACGTGGCGCCGCGATCGATCTCCTCAAAATATGTAGATACGTCTATGCCGAGTTTCATACTACTATTGCTCCCCGCGCTTATGCATTACGAAAGTGGGCGGAACGTTGTCCTCGCCAAAGTCTGCTACGCGCATTTTCAGCCTGCCGTAACGGTAGCGCGCCATTTCGTTTAGCGCCACAACCTGCTTTTCGTCGCCGTGAAAGCAGCAGCGCAGGCAGTAATATTCCTTTTTTTCGCTGTCGTAGAACATGTCTACGTCTATATCGCGCATAAAGCAGGACGGACAACGAAAGTTCAGTTTGCCTTTTGAAGATTGAGCCATGTCGTGACGCCTCCTTTATTCAAAGTCTTTTTGACGCTTATGTGATAGACCGGCGAGAATGCGATACCCTCTTGCACAGAAAGCTCGTCAACGTCGCCGCCCATCTCCACGCGCGTCATTACGTCGGGTATCTCGACGTAAGCAACAAGAGGATTCTTCCCTTGTTTGGAGGAAATGCTTCTGCCGAGATACCCATACTGCATTTTTTCTTCTCCTACGCCGAGCGTCAGCTTGGTCATATCCGCTTGATACTCGGTGGTGCCGAACGCGCCGGTAAAATACTCCTCAATAGTAACCTGTTCGCCGCAAGGCAAGTCGGACAATATCTCTCTGGTTGTCACCACCCTTCCGGACTTTTCAAACACAAATGTTGAACGAATGACTATATCCGTGCCGCTTAAATGTACGGTCACGGGATTTGCGGTAAGCTTGACGCCGCTCTCCGTCCTTTCAAACGAAGCCATTGTGCGGCACAGGCAAAGGTCGGCGCTTTCGCCTTTGTAGGTTACTTTGCAGGACTTGATTGTACCTGCGCCGGCGTAATGCGTAAAATAGCCCGCCCTGTAATTTATTTGTATAAGGTACGGATAGGACGCGTCGTACACGTTGTCCGTGCCGATACCCGTCTTTTGCGGTATACGCGCTACGTACGGTCTTAGGTCGACCATTGCTCCGCCTTGGTTAAAGTCCAAGCAAAGCCGCTTTGTGGGGTCCGCAAACCAAAAATACTGCTTGTCGCTGCCGTAAAGGATGTCCTTCCACAGCGCACACTCCGCCGTCTTATAATCGGGATGACATTCGCGGTAGAAGTCGGCAAACTCCGCCATGGTTAGGTCGAGAAGCTTACCCTGCTTTTTAAGATTGCCGTAATACTTCATGCCGTCCTCGTAGGACTTTTTAAGCAGCTCGTAAGGCGCTTCCCACCTTCCGGCTTTGTTGAGCCAGCCGGGTCCTACAAACATCATGTTGTAGGAATAGCCGTTGTTGTACTTTTCCAAATGCCGATACTGGTCTATAAGGTTGTACAGGTACGGATATTCGATAGACCCGTTGTCATCGTAATAGATCATGCCGCGCAACACGTTTTGCGGATGAGTGCCGAAGTTGCTGCCGTTGCCGTCAAAACACGCCATAAGGTCGCGCGACAGATGCGGAATTGCAACAATGCCGCTGTCGTCGGCTTCGTCGGAAGCGGGACAGTGCGAATTTTTCTTTGACGGAATCCAGGGATTCCAGGGGCCGCCGTCCATAAAGGTGTACCAGCTGTTGTTGCAGGTGTGGTACGCCTTGGGACCTTCTTCCCAAC